>NZ_JAAKTL010000055.1:0-527 GCF_049174415.1 Aeromonas sp. 601039 | reverse complement strand
TGTGATTCATGACTGGGGTGAAGTCGTAACAAGGTAACCCTAGGGGAACCTGGGGTTGGATCACCTCCTTACCTTAAGATGTCGAGTTGTTGAGTGTTCACACAGATTGCCTTGATTCAAAGTAGTTAGAGCAAAGACCTGGTGCAGAGATGCATCAGCTTCTGTTGTCCAGCCCTCGGGATGGATGAGAGAAAACCTCCTCTGCCGGATAACGGGATGTGAATAGCAGTTTACTGCTACCTGTTGTCTCAGTGCGCAAGCACTGCAAAGCAGACTCGGGGTCCCCTTCGTCTAGAGGCCTAGGACACCGCCCTTTCACGGCGGTAACAGGGGTTCGAATCCCCTAGGGGACGCCACTTCTCTTCTTGCTAACAAGAATGCAGAGTTAAGAACAAAATTCTTAACTCTGTTTTCTTCGGCGCACTTTATAAGTGAATGCCGTTGCAAACATGCTCTTTAACAATCTGGAAAGCTGATTTAAAAAGTAGTTCTCAAACATTTGTTACAAGTGCTTTGGAAACTTCTTG
>NZ_JAAKTL010000054.1:0-551 GCF_049174415.1 Aeromonas sp. 601039 | reverse complement strand
TGAATTCAGCAGTAAGCGCCGTCAGACCAGAAAAGAGATTTTCTTGTCCCGCATGGAGCAGATTCTGCCATGGCAAAACATGGTGGAAGTCATCGAGCCGTTTTACCCCAAGGCTGGTAATGGCCGGCGACCTTATCCGCTGGAAACCATGCTACGCATTCACTGCATGCAGCATTGGTACAACCTGAGCGATGGCGCGATGGAAGATGCTCTGTACGAAATCGCCTCCATGCGTCTGTTTGCCCGGTTATCCCTGGATAGCGCCTTGCCGGACCGCACCACCATCATGAATTTCCGCCACCTGCTGGAGCAGCATCAACTGGCCCGCCAATTGTTCAAGACCATCAATCGCTGGCTGGCCGAAGCAGGCGTCATGATGACCCAAGGCACCTTGGTCGATGCCACCATCATTGAGGCACCCAGCTCGACCAAGAACAAAGAGCAGCAACGCGATCCGGAGATGCATCAGACCAAGAAAGGCAATCAGTGGCACTTTGGCATGAAGGCCCACATTGGTGTCGATGCCAAGAGTGGCATGACCCACAGCCTAG
>NZ_JAAKTL010000053.1:0-614 GCF_049174415.1 Aeromonas sp. 601039 | reverse complement strand
GACGGGTCAGAGACCTGGACCAGCCTGGTGTATACCTTCAACAATTTGCCTGCGAATACCACTGCAGTGGGTGGCACCCTGGTGGGTAACGTCCTGACAGTGAACGTGGTGGCGGGGGCATTGCCGCCGGCGTTTGGGCTGGTGTTCCCGGCGGACTATTCGACGGCCGGGGTGTCGGGCAGCGCGAACAACACCGGTGCGCCCATCAGTTACACCGTGGTGGCGACCACCAATGAAGGCACGGCCAACAGCAGTGGCACGGTCACTATCGGAGTGGAAGGGGATATCAGTGTCAGCGCCACCAACCTGGTGCTGGCAGAAACGGATGCACCGGTGGCGGTATCGCTGGCGGCGCAGCTGGGTGTCACTGCGACCGACGCGGATGGTTCGGAGCAGGTGACCGGTGTGACGGTGACCCTGAGCGGTGTGCCGGCAGGTGCGTTGATGGGGGCAGGCTGGGTGGCTGGCGCGGTGGCGGGCAGCTACAGCTGGAGCGGTGCGAGCACAGCGGGCGTACCTGGCTTTAGCTTGCCGGCGGACTGGAGCGGGGTCGTGAATGGCAATGTGGCGGGGACCACGGACGAGGGTGGGGCAGACAGCAAGCCCTTCACCGT
>NZ_JAAKTL010000052.1:0-900 GCF_049174415.1 Aeromonas sp. 601039 | reverse complement strand
GACGGCCTGCGTTTCGCTATCCGTGAAGGTGGCCGTACCGTAGGTGCTGGTGTTGTAGCTAAAGTTATCGCTTAATCGATACTTTAAATGCACACATGAAAGGGGTGGCTTCGGCTGCCCCTTTTGTTTTTGGGCTTTATCTGCCCTGTGAGATACTGGGCAAAACCATTGATAGAGGTAGTTTCCGTGAGCAAACCCGCCATTTTTCTGGATCGTGACGGTGTCATCAATGAAGACACTGGCTATGTCAGTCAGGTCGATGACTTCCATTTTCTGCCCGGAGTGATAGATGCCTTGCAGCTCCTCAAAAAGAAAGGCTATATGCTGGTTGTGGTGACCAACCAGTCAGGAATTGCTCGCGGTTATTTCACCGAAGATGATTTCATGAACCTGACCGAGTGGATGGATTGGTCACTGGCCGATCGTGATGTGGACCTTGATGGTATCTACTTCTGCCCGCATCATCCGGAGCATGGTGCATCCTGTGACTGCCGCAAGCCGGAGCCAGGCATGCTGCTGTTGGCGCAACAGGAACTGGGGATCGACATGAGTCGTTCCTATATGGTTGGTGACAAGCCTTCCGATCTGAAAGCAGCCATCAATGCCGGGGTTGGTCACAAAATCATGGTCAGAACCGGTAAGCCGGTCACCGAAGTGGGTAGCGCACTCGCAGATGCTATATATGACAATCTGTATGATTTTGCCGTCGCGGTGCCTGCAGCGAGCTAATTTCGCCGGTTAAATATGCTGATTGGTGGATTTGCGAGCGATTGAACGATGAAAGCCATCTTTTTGCAATTATCCCCTTGCCAGAACGAATTCACTCCCTATAATGCGCCTCCATCGACAGGGCAAGCGGCAACGCAAACAACCTCGTCGGTAACCTCGAAAAGCCTTTGA
>NZ_JAAKTL010000051.1:0-922 GCF_049174415.1 Aeromonas sp. 601039 | reverse complement strand
CCTGAAATAGGTTTACACATTTTCAACTAGCATTTCTCTACTCAGAACCCCCTATGTACCGCATCGGGGGTTCTGTATTTCAACGCATGATGCGGCCGCTCCTCGTTGTAAATATCCACCGCTTCACGCACCATTTCCCGCGCTTGCGCCAGGTCCTGCGGGCTTTGCAACAACAACTCTCCCTTCAAAATCCCGTTCACCCGTTCCGCCAACGCATTCTGGTAACAGTCATAACCATCGGTCATCGAGCATCTCACCCCGTACCGTTCATGTAATGACTGATACAGGCCAGAACAATACTGTACTCCGCGGTCTGAGTGATGGATAAGCTCCCCGCCGCCACGCCGTTGCTTCAGCGCTTTCTTGAACGCCATCGCTACCGACTCGGCGTGCATCCCCTCGTGCACGTGATGGCCCACTATCTTGCGTGAGTAAGCATCCGTCACCAGGCTCAGGTACAGCGGCCCGCTCCTGGCTGGCAGATAGGTGATGTCGGCGACCCAGACATGCTCCGGTGCCACCGGCGTGACCTGCTCCGGCCCCGCCTTGAGCAAGTTGGGATGACGGTAGAAACGGTGAAAACTGTGGGTGGTCTTGTGATACGCCCGCCTGGGCTGCACCAGCAAGCGGTACTCGGCCAATATCCGAAACAGCCTGTCCCGCCCGACCTTGAGCCAGGCATCATCCTGACCCTGAAGCAGATAATGCAGCTTGCGGGTACCCACCCGTGGTTGGCGTAATCGTACCTGGCGCACGTAGCGCACCACGTGCAGCGCTTGTGCATGGCGCAAGTCTGCAACCCGATTGCGCTTGTAGTAAGCCTGCCGGCTTATCCCCAGAAACAGGCAAGCCCTGACGATGGTCAGTCTCTCGACCTGCCGTTGCGAGAGGACTTGCCGGGTCGCTTTTTTACGATGGAGAC
>NZ_JAAKTL010000050.1:0-1197 GCF_049174415.1 Aeromonas sp. 601039 | reverse complement strand
GAAAGGCAATCAGTGGCACTTTGGCATGAAGGCCCACATTGGTGTCGATGCCAAGAGTGGCATGACCCACAGCCTAGGCTGTGTTCTCAAAATGCTGGTTTTCTGTCCACTAATAGTTCCCGTAAGTAACGAAGGCAGAAAGCCAGCTTGATAAAAGCAGCAAAACCTCCTGCCAGCTTTTCATACCTCGTTGAGAATCGGCGAAACTTCTTCAGCCATCCGAAGCACCGTTCGACCACATTTCTCCTACGATAACGAGCTTTGTCTAACACCAGTGGACGTCCCTTATGGTGTCGTTGCTGGTCGCTGCGTTGCGGGATAACCGCTTTTATCTTTCTGCGCCGAAGTTCTGCCCGCAGAGCCCTGCTGCTATAGGCCTTATCTGCGGCAAGATGCGTTGGCCGAGTGCGATAATGGCCTGATGAAGTCGGGATCCTTGCCATGGCCAACGCACTTGTTGCATATCTGATTTCCGCTGATTGCCCCGGCGAAAGGCAGAACCCCAGCGGTAAACCATTACCATCAGTGACCAAGTGAATTTTGCTGCCAAAACCACCACGAGAGCGACCAAGAGCTTGACTCACCGGAGTGTTTTTTTACGCGCTCCGGCAGCATCTTTGGATGCCCTGACATTGGAGCCGTCAATGCACCACAGGTCGAAGTCGATAAGCCCTTCTTCATTGAGATGCAGTTGCAACGCAGCAAGGATGGCATCGATACGACCTGTACTCAGCCAACGTCGAAAGGTGTTATAGACCGAGCTCCATGGGCCGAAACGTTCTGGCAGATCTCGCCAAGGAGCGCCGGTATGAAGAATCCAGAGAATGCCATCAAGCACTTGGCGTGGCTCACGAGTAGGGCGTCCGCTTATGCGGCGGCATAGAAAAAGGGGCTCGATAAGTCCCCATTGTGCATCGGTCAACTGGTAACGACGGGACACTGCATAGGTCTTAAGCTGTTGAGAAGATTTGAGATTATATATTCATCACTTTAAGAACACAGCCTAGTCACCACCGCGGCCAACGAGCATGACCTCAATCAGCTGCATGGAGAGGAGTAATTTGTCTCAGCCGATGCCGGCTACCAAGGGGCGCCACAGCGCAAGGAGCTGGCCGAGGTAGATGTGGACTGGCTGATCGCCGAGCGCCCCGGCAAGGTAAGAACCTTGAAACAGCATCCACGCAAGAACAAAACGGC
>NZ_JAAKTL010000047.1:0-1497 GCF_049174415.1 Aeromonas sp. 601039 | reverse complement strand
TGCTCTTTAACAATCTGGAAAGCTGATTTAAAAAGTAGTTCTCAAACATTTGTTACAAGTGCTTTGGAAACTTCTTGGCGAAAACCAAATTTTATTTGGTCCTTGTTGTACAGCAACTTGAATGCCGTTTCGACGACACTTCTTGGGGTTGTATGGTTAAGTGACTAAGCGTACATGGTGGATGCCTTGGCAGTCAGAGGCGATGAAGGACGTACTAACCTGCGATAAGCTGTGAGAAGTCGGTAAGAGACGCTATTACTCACAGATTTCCGAATGGGGAAACCCACCCGAGATAACTCGGGTATCTGTTACTGAATACATAGGTAACAGAGGCGAACCGGGAGAACTGAAACATCTAAGTACCCCGAGGAAAAGAAATCAACCGAGATTCCCTCAGTAGCGGCGAGCGAACGGGGATTAGCCCTTAAGCATCTTGGAAGTTAGTGGAACGGTCCTGGAAAGGCCGGCGATACAGGGTGATAGCCCCGTACACGAAAACAACCTTGATGTGAAATCGAGTAGGGCGGGACACGTGACATCCTGTCTGAATATGGGGGGACCATCCTCCAAGGCTAAATACTCCTGACTGACCGATAGTGAACCAGTACCGTGAGGGAAAGGCGAAAAGAACCCCTGTGAGGGGAGTGAAATAGAACCTGAAACCGTGTACGTACAAGCAGTGGGAGCCCTTCGGGGTGACTGCGTACCTTTTGTATAATGGGTCAGCGACTTACATTTTGTAGCGAGGTTAACCGTATAGGGGAGCCGTAGGGAAACCGAGTCTTAACTGGGCGTCTAGTTGCAAGGTGTAGACCCGAAACCGGGTGATCTAGCCATGGGCAGGTTGAAGGTTGAGTAACATCAACTGGAGGACCGAACCCACTAACGTTGCAAAGTTAGGGGATGACCTGTGGCTGGGGGTGAAAGGCCAATCAAACTCGGAGATAGCTGGTTCTCCCCGAAAGCTATTTAGGTAGCGCCTCGGACGAATACTACTGGGGGTAGAGCACTGTTTGGGCTAGGGGGTCATCCCGACTTACCAACCCCATGCAAACTCCGAATACCAGTAAGTAATATCCGGGAGACACACGGCGGGTGCTAACGTCCGTCGTGAAGAGGGAAACAACCCAGACCGCCGGCTAAGGTCCCAAAGTTCTGGTTAAGTGGGAAACGATGTGGGAAGGCTCAGACAGCTAGGATGTTGGCTTAGAAGCAGCCATCATTTAAAGAAAGCGTAATAGCTCACTAGTCGAGTCGGCCTGCGCGGAAGATGTAACGGGGCTCAAACCAGGCACCGAAGCCGCGGATTCACACTTATGTGTGAGTGGTAGGGGAGCGTTCTGTAAGTCTGCGAAGGTGTATCGAGAGGTATGCTGGAGATATCAGAAGTGCGAATGCTGACGTAAGTAACGATAAAGGGGGTGAAAAGCCTCCTCGCCGGAAGACCAAGGGTTCCTGTCCAACGTTAATCGGGGCAGGGTGAGTCGACCCCTAAGG
>NZ_JAAKTL010000046.1:0-3992 GCF_049174415.1 Aeromonas sp. 601039 | reverse complement strand
TTCAAAGGCTTTTCGAGGTTACCGACTTGGCTTTCTGCGTTGCCGCTTGCCCTGTCGATGGAGGCGCATTATAGGGATCTGGATCACGCTTGCAAGGGCCTTTTCGAATTAAATTCGCATTTTTGGTTCAACCGTTCACTAATCACCCAAAAAGCGCATTTATCCTGCAATAACACACCCGTTTGGCGAGATCGCTATCCTCTAGATGGCGTAGCGGCGGGAGCAGATCAAGGTTGTGGCGATTTGGTCTCTCTACATCTATATGCATGGTGATCGAGGTCACGCCTTCGGGTAACATAGCGCCCCTTTGCGATTCACACACTCTTGGGCTTTGGAGAGTTTAATGCCTTTTGCACTTGGCCAGCGTTGGATTAGTGATACAGAGACGGATCTGGGGTTGGGGACTGTCGTTGCTGTTGAAGGACGCATGGTTACCCTGTTGTTTCCGGCTACCGGTGAAAACCGCATGTATGCCAAAGAAGAGGCGCCGGTCACCCGGGTCAGCTTCAATGTGGGCGATCAGATCACCAGTCACGAAGACTGGACCATGACGGTCGAAGAAGTGCAGGAGAAAGACGGCCTGCTTATATATGTAGGTGTGCGCACCGACAATGATGAGCCCGTTGCCCTCAAAGAAGTGTTTCTCAACAACTTTATCAAGTTCAACAAGCCGCAGGATCGCCTGTTCGCCGGTCAGATCGATCGGATGTCCCGCTTCACCCTGCGCTACGAGGCGCTGGTAAACCAGCACCAGCGTCGTCGCAACCCGACTCGCGGTCTGGCCGGTGGCCGGGTCAGCCTGATCCCGCACCAGCTCTATATTGCCCATGAAGTAGGTCACCGCTACGCTCCGCGTGTACTGCTGGCCGATGAGGTGGGTCTGGGCAAGACCATCGAAGCGGGCATGATCATTCATCAGCAGCTGCTCTCCGGCCGCGCCCATCGCGTGCTCATTCTGCTGCCCGAAACCTTGCAGCACCAATGGCTGGTCGAAATGCTGCGCCGCTTCAACCTGCACTTCTCCCTGTTTGACGAGGAGCGCTGCATCGAGGCGTTTGCCGATGCGGAGAACCCCTTCGAGACCGAGCAGCTGGTGATCTGCAGCCTCGACTTCCTGCGCAAGAAGCGTCGTCGCTTCGAGCAGGTGCTGGAGGCCGAGTGGGATCTGCTGGTTGTCGACGAAGCCCACCATCTGGAGTGGAGTGAAGAGGCGCCGAGCCGTGCCTATGAAATGGTGGAAGCGCTGGCTGAACAGGTGCCGGGCGTGCTGCTGCTGACTGCGACCCCGGATCAGCTGGGCCACCAGAGCCACTTTGCCCGTCTGCGCCTGCTCGATCCTGAGCGTTTCTACGACTACGAGGCCTTCCTCGCCGAGGAGCAGGCCTATGGTCAGGTCGCCAGCGCCGCACAAGAGCTGCTGGAAGGCGAGACCCTGAGCGATGAAGCCAGACAGATCCTCGCCAGCCAGCTGGAAGGGTTGGACTTGAGCGATGCCGCCGCCCGCCAGCAGGCGGTCGCCAAGCTGCTGGACCAGCATGGCACCGGCCGGGTGCTGTTCCGCAACAGCCGCGCCAATATTCAGGGCTTCCCCGAGCGTCACCTCAACGTCTACCCCATGCTGCTGCCGGAGCAGTACAAGACTGCCATCAAGGTGATGGGCATGATGGGTGGCAACGGTGGCGATCTGCAGACCCGTGCCCTGCGCTACCTCTATCCCGAGAAGATCTTCCAGCAGTTCGAAGGTGACAACGCCACCTGGACCCAGTTCGACCCCCGTGTCGAATGGTTGCTGGAGCTGCTGCTCTCAGCCCGTCAGCAGAAGGTGCTGGTGATCTGCTCCGAAGCGGCCACCGCCATCGCGCTGGAAGAGGCGCTGCGTACCCGTGAAGGGATCCGTGGATCAGTGTTCCACGAAGGGATGTCGATCCTCGAGCGGGACAAGGCCTCCGCCTATTTCGCCCAGCAAGAGGGTGGCGCCCAGGTGCTGCTCTGCTCCGAGATCGGCTCAGAGGGTCGCAACTTCCAGTTTGCCAGCCATCTGGTGCTGTTCGATCTGCCCCTCAACCCGGATCTGCTGGAACAGCGGATCGGCCGACTGGATCGTATCGGTCAGCAGAATACCGTCGAGATCCACGTTCCCTATCTGGAAGGGACTGCCCAGCGCGCCCTGCAGCTCTGGTATCACGATGGTCTGGACGCGTTCGAGCAGACCTGCCCGACTGCCCGCCCGGTATTCGAAGCGGTACGTGAGGAGCTGTTCGAGCTGCTGGCCGCCAACACCGGCGATCAGGCAGCTCTCGACGCCCTGCTGATCAAGACCCGCGAACTGCACGAGCCGCTCAAGGCTCGACTGGAGCAGGGTCGCGATCGCCTGCTGGAGATCCACTCCAGCGGTGGTGCCGCCGCCCAGCAGCTGGTCGACAAGCTGGCCGCCGAAGATGACGACACCGGCATGATCTCCTTCGCCCTCAAGATGTTCGACGAGATCGGCGTCAATCAGGATGACCGTGGCGAGAACGCGCTGGTGCTGACCCCCGGGGATCACATGCTGGTCTCCAGCTTCCCGGGCTTGCCGCAAGACGGCATGACCATCACCTTCGATCGCAACACTGCCCTGTCGCGTGATGACATGGCGCTGCTCTCCTGGGATCACCCCATGATGCGCGGCGGTATCGACCTGATCCTGGGCTCCGAGATCGGTGCCACCTCGGTCGCACTGCTCAAGAACAAGGCACTGCCCATCGGCTCCATCCTGCTTGAGCTGATCTTTGTCGCCGAGTCTGCGGCCCATCCCCAGCTCTACCGCTTCATGCCGCCGACGCCAATCCGTCTGCTGATGGACAAGAACGGCCAGAATCTGGGTGAGAAAGTGGCGTTCGATGCCTTCAACCGCCAGCTGACTCCGGTCAATCGCCACCTCGGCAGCAAGCTCGTGACTGCATCCCAGCCGGTGATTCACGGTCTGATTGGCAAGGGCCAGGCCATTGCCGAAGAGCTGAAAGCCGGGATTGTCGACAAGGCCCGCGCCCAGATGGCGCAGACCCTGCAGCAGGATCTGGATCGTCTGGAAGCGCTCAAGGCGGTCAACCCGAACGTGCGAGACAGCGAACTGGATTATCTGCGCAATCTGCAGACAGAATTGCACCACCTGATCGATCAGACCCAACTCAAGCTGGATGCCATCCGCTTTATCGTGGTTACCCATAACTGATGGGGGCTTGCCCCCACCTTCTGATGCGAGACATTTATGTTTGAATACTCACCGCCTCTGGAACCCTGGCTCGATATCCTGTTCAAGGACAAGGACATCATGGTGGTCAACAAGCCCACTGGCCTGCTAAGCGTCCCCGGGCGTGGGCCCGAGAATGAAGACAGCGTCCTGCATCGGGTGAAACAGCAGCACCCCAAGGCGGCGGCAGCTCATCGCCTCGACATGTCCACCACTGGCGTCATTGTCATTCCCCTCAATCCCAACTCTCATCGGGAGCTGAGCCGGCAATTTCGCGAGCGGGAGACCGAGAAGCACTACCTCGCCTGGGTGTGGGGCGAGCCGGAAGCAGAGTCGGGACAGGTTGACCTGCCGCTCTGCGTCGACTGGCCCAACCGCCCGAAGCAGAAGGTGGATCACGAGGAGGGGCGTCACGCTCTGACCCTGTGGGAAAAACTGAAAGTGGAGAACGGCAACAGCCTGATCAAGCTGACTCCCATCACAGGTCGCTCGCACCAGTTGCGCGTCCATATGCTGGAGCTGGGGCACCCGATCCTGGGTGACAACCTCTACGCCCATCCGGATGCGCTGGCGGCGGCACCGCACCTTTATCTGCATGCGGCCATGTTGACCATCAGTCACCCCCGTAGCGGCGAGCGGATGACCTTCGAGGCGCCGGCTCCTTTCTCGGTCTGATCCCGCAAATCGCATGTCTAGTCCTGAAATAGGTTTACACATTTTCAACTAGCATTTCTCTACTCAGAACCCCCTATGTACCGCATCG
>NZ_JAAKTL010000045.1:0-4242 GCF_049174415.1 Aeromonas sp. 601039 | reverse complement strand
TTTAAAAGTCAGCGAGTAATCGCGCTGTGTCCGTTTCACACCTTGTCCCATCGGGTTCTCCATTTATTGGGGGGAAAGGTGTAAACCATATTCAGGACGGGACAAGACAAACAAAAAGGGATGCCGCAGCATCCCTTTTTTCGCACTATCTGAACGAGGTCAGATTATTGCTGAACTTCTTGTACGCCAGATACGCGAACTTCTACGCGACGATCCGGTGCCAGGCAGGAGATCAGCTGAGCTTTAGCGGTGATACCGTTGCACTTGGTGCCGGTAACCGGGTTGGCTTCGCCACGACCTTCGATGGCAACCTTGCTGGCAGCCATACCTTTGCTCACCAGGAAGTTGGCAACGGTACGGGCACGGGCTTCAGACAGCTTCTGGTTGTACGCGTCGGAACCGATACGGTCGGTGTAACCAACAACAACAGCGTTGCCATCTTTCGGCTGGAACTCAACGATCTGCTGGTACAGCGCATTCAGGGCTGCAACGCCTTCCGGCTTCAGAGTCTCTTTGCCAAAGGCAAACAGCACGTCTGAGTTCAGTGCGAAGTTCTTCTCTACAACTTGCGGAGCAGGAGCCGGTGCTTCTTCAACAACCGGGGCAGCTACCGGAGCTACGTAGGAAGTGCGGAACGGGTGGTATACCGCTTCCAGAGTAGCGATGCTCTGGTTGGCCTTGTAACGCTCACCGTTGGCGTGCAGGTCAGCCACGTCCCACATGTAGCGGTAACGAGCTTGCAGATCCAGCGCGTCATTTACCTTGTAGGTCACACCGGCGCCAGCCAGCGGGGAAACTTTAGTGTCGCTGGTGCCCAGGCCGTCGGTGTGACCCCAGTAGGCGCCGCCTTCAGCGAACAGGGAGAAGTCGTTGCCAACCGGCATACGGGCGATACCGGACAGGGTGGCACCCTGGCTCTCGTAACGGTTGCCGTCGGTGTTGCCACGACCGGTGTACTGGTAGCCCAGTTCGGTACCGAAGTTTTCGGTGAAGTTGTAACCCATGAAGGCGTTGGCGGCAGCCGCGTCTTCCTGGCCTACATTGGTGCTTTCCAGCTTGTTCAGGCCGTTGAAGTGAGTAGCACCGACACCGGCACCGAAGTAGATGTCGTCAGCGGCGTGAGCAGCGGTAGCACCCAGAGCAGCCATGGCGATGGCGATCATGGAAGGAGCCATTTTCATCATAAAAAAATCCTCGTTGAGATCGCACGTTATTCACGTGCTTCACACTTTGTAATTTATGTAAGCTGCAGGCTCCGCCGTACGGCTGGCGTCGAGTCTGGCAGATGACCCGGTATAACCGGGTTGCACACTCTCCTGGTGTGTCGAGTGCGCTGGCATGGCACGCAATGCGTGAGAAACCACTGCCAGGCAACTGATGTCATTCCGATGACGAGGCGCACTCTATGCCGATTTTAAAACATGATCAAGCTCACAAATGAGCCTTGTGGCAAATTGTGTCGTGACCTTAAATGGCTGTTTATCCAGATTAATTAGTGATCCAGATAGGCCCTGTGCAGTTTTTTTTCCAGCTTCATATAGGCCTGAACCCAGTCGGAGTGCGGGTTGGCAGGATTTGCTCTGGCAGTGAACACCTCGAGGTAGTCTGCTTCCGTTGCACTTTTCAGCAGGGGAGTAAACGCCATCAGGTAGTGGCGGGCCAGATAGGGATCCAGGGGCCAGATGTTGAGGATGGCTCGTGCCACAGGCTGAACCGCGGCTGAACAGATGAAATGGCGGTGTCCCGCCTCCAGCCAGTCGGCCATCTCGCACATGCCCGATTCAGCTACCAGACCACCATCACCCGGGGCGCTTGCCAGCGCAATTGTCTGACCGTTTACCGTGGTGAGCTCTTCATTGTTATGCAGGGCACCATCGTGGCTGCGCAAGGGTAGGTTATGCGATTCCTGTTCAAGAAACAGGCTGCAGCTCTCCGGCAGGGCGGCCAACAGCTCGCTGGCCTGGCTGGACATCAAGGCCGGAAGCCAGAATGCTTCGGCACGATATTGTGCACCTTGACTGAGCTGTTGTTGCAATTGGGCCGGGTCAGAAACCGGGTGCAGGCGAGAGATAATGCCGGGAAACGCCATACTTATTCCTCTTAATGGGTAGCTGGCGGATTATACGAGTTATTCTGGTGGCAACAATAAAGGTTTCTTTTCGAGACTGTTTACCTGAGACAGCTGAGCGATTACCATCCCCCGTTGAAGATAAGGGTTGTCGCCGAAAGGCGCTCATAAAGATAGAGGCTCGACCATAACGAGTCCGTACAAAACTGATACACTTGACTACGAGTCGTCGCGAAAAATAAAGACGGATTTAATCCGTCAAACGGAGTATGGAACATTATGAATTCAAATATCGTCACTGTTGGCAAGAAGATCCGTCAGATCCGTGAAGCGGTCGGTTTGAGCCGTCCGAAGTTTGCTGATTTGCTCGGTGTTCCCCCCACAACCCTGAAAAACTACGAGCTGGGTTACCGTGAAGTTGGGGGCGCCTTCCTGGTTGCCCTGGCGCACCACCCGGATCTGCACAAGTTCACCCTCTGGCTGCTGGCAGACAAGAAAGTCGCCGAAATCGGCCAGATTGGCCCGGATGACCTCGCCAAGGCGTGATCATCGATGTGAATAGAAATGCCGCCTTCGGGCGGTATTTTTTTGGGTCGCCGATCGATATTTTGATCTAACACGCTTTGAATTATCCATGCAGGCCAACGAGAATAAGCGGCCCCGAAAAGTGGGCCCCTGGTGGTATCTGGCCACCTGAACACTATTACATTCAGGATGATATGAGCAATCGTATGGAGTATGGGTATGAGCAGTAATGAGTTGGATAAACGCTATGGCCTGATGACTGCCATTGCGATGGTGGTCGGCGTGGTGATCGGCTCCGGTGTCTTCTTCAAGGCCGATGATGTACTGCGTCTGACTGGCGGTAATCTGGCCATTGCGCTGCTGGCATGGGCGCTGGGGGCATTTTCGATGATCTTCGGCGCGCTGGTGTTTGCCGAGTTTGCCCAGCGGATCGAAAAGTCCAACGGTATCGTCGATTATGCCGAAGCGGCATACGGCAAAATGTTTGGTTATCTGGTGGGGTGGTTCAAAGGCGTACTCTATTACGCCCCTCTTTCCGCCATCCTTGCCTGGGTCGCCGCTCTGTACACCATGATCTTGCTTGGTAGTGATAATCCGACCAACTCTGGTGCGACCTGGATACTAGCGGCTGTCTATATGACGGTCACCTATCTGATCAACTTCTACACCCCGGTCCTGGCGGGCAAGCTGCAAGTGGGCTCTACCCTGATCAAGTTGATCCCGCTGATCCTGGTTGCCATTGTGGGCACCATTTCAGGCTTGCTCAATGGTGTCACCGTGACCAACTTTGTGCAGGCAATGGATGGGATAGGAAGCACCGGAGGCACGCTGGCCACGGCCGTGGTTGCCACCGCCTTCGCTTATGAGGGGTGGATCGCCGCCGTGACCATCAACAGCGAAATTCGCGATTCCAAGAAGAATCTGCCCAGAGCACTGGTGATTGGCACCCTGATAGTCTTTGTGGTCTATGTCACCTATTTTCTGGGGATCGCCAGCGTCTTGCCGACGGACGAGATAGTGGCGCAAGGGGATAACGCGGTTAATCTCGCGACAACCAGCCTGTTTGGCGGGACTGCCTCGACCATTTTGACCGTGTTCGTGATTATCTCCTGCCTCGGCACCCTCAATGGTTTGGTATTGGCGACCATGCGTATTCCCTACTCGCTGGCGATCCGCAATCAGGGGCCAGCCCCCAAGTGGATGAGCCGTATCGAACCGCATCACCACATGCCAATCAACTCGGCCCTCGCGGCAGCGCTGTTGTCGGTGATCTACTCAGTGCTGTGGTACTGCAGCATCAACGAGACATTCGGTCGTTACATCGCCCTGGACGAGATGCCGATCGTGCTGATTTATGGCCTCTATCTGTTCCTCTATGTCTGGTACATGCGCACCTTTACCGAGTTGGGCTGGATAAAGCGGTTTGTGATCCCGACCTGCGCCACCCTGGGCGCGCTCATCATTCTGTATGGCGGTATCACCAATCCCAGTCTGGGACTCTATCTGCTGGTCTCTGTGGGGGTGATTCTGCTCGGGTTGCTCTTCTACCGTAAGGAGTAACCGGGTAAGTAAGTGTCTAGTCCTGAAATAGGTTTACACATTTTCAACTAGCATTTCTCTACTCAGAACCCCCTATGTACCGCATCGGG
>NZ_JAAKTL010000044.1:0-8526 GCF_049174415.1 Aeromonas sp. 601039 | reverse complement strand
AGAGGGACTCGAACCCTCACATCCGTGGGACACTAACACCTGAAGCTAGCGCGTCTACCAATTCCGCCACCTTCGCATCACTGCGGTGGGGGATTCTATAGAGTTTTGAAGGAGCGTCAACAGCCAAAGGGGACTTTTTTCGCTGTTGACGCCCAAAGTGGCGCCAAGGGTACAAAACTTCAGCAATTAGCCGACGTCTGGCATTCAGTAACGGCCCAATGCGTTCTGATACATCCGTTCATACTGGGTGACCGAGTCAGGCCAGTTGAAGCGGGTGCTCATGGCATTGCGCTGCACCTTGGCAAAACGCTCTTTGTTCTGCAGGAAATAGAGCAGGCTGCGGCGCATGGTATCGAGCAGGATGGCGGCAGTCGGATCGTTGAAGCAGAAGCCGGTAGCATGCTCGGGATCCGCATCCCAATCCACCACGGTATCTTTCAGACCCCCCACGGCGCGCACCAGTGGCAGGGTGCCATAGGCGAGACTGTACATCTGGTTGAGGCCGCAAGGCTCGAACAGAGAGGGCATCAGGAAGAAGTCGGCACCGGCTTCGACCAGATGAGCCAGCCGATCGTCATAGGTGTTGATGAAGGCGAGCTTGCCCGGATAATCCCGGGCCATGGTTTGCAGTTGCGTGGCGAGCGCAGGATCGCCAGAGCCGACGATCACCACTTGTACCTGATGGTGGAGGAATTTCTCCAGCGCAGGGAGCAGCAGGGGAACGCCCTTCTGCTCGGTCAGGCGGCAAACCATGCCGTAGATGGGCAAGTCCGCCACGGCCAGCCCCGCCTCCTGCTGCAGGCTCTCTTTGCAGATCTGTTTGCCAGCCATGTTGTCGATGCTGTAGGTCGCAGGCAGGAATTCGTCGAACTCAGGATCCCAGTCCTTGTAGTCGCAACCGTTGAGGATGCCGCAGAGATCCGCCGCCCGTTGCTGGAAGATATGTGCCATGCCGTGGGCGCCGAGGTGAGTCAGCAGCTCCTGGGCATAGTTGGGGCTGACTGCGTTGATCTTGTCGGCGTAGAGCACCCCGCATTTGAGCAGATTGACGTGGCCGTAGTCGTAGTTGATGCGGCGTTCGTAGTCGGCGATCTCGGGCATGGCCCAGAACTGCTCGCGGCCAAACACCCCCTGAAACGCCGCGTTGTGAATGCTGATCACGCTGCGGGTTTGCTGGAAGAAGGGGTTGTGGGCGTGACGGGTTTTCAGCAGCAGTGGCAGCAGGCCTGTGTGCCAGTCATTGCAGTGGGCGATATCCGGAGCAAAGCCGAGCTGCTCGCAGGCATGGAGGGCCGCGGCCGAGAAGAAGGCAAAGCGCTCGCCATTATCCGGATAGGCCTGATTGTTCTCGGCGTAGAGCTGGGGACGATCGAAATATTGCGGGCAGTCAAGCAGATAGACGCAGACGCCATCCAGCTCCATCTGGTATATGCGATAACCGATATCCGGCAGCCCAGGGTGGGTTGGCAACCAGCGTGACGCCACCAGTCTGGCCTCATCCCGTCGCTTTATCGTCTTGTAGAAGGGCAACATGATCCTGACATCATGCCCCTTCTGGGCCAGGTACATCGGCAGGGCTCTGGCGACATCGGCCAGGCCCCCGGTCTTGACCAGCCCCTCAACCTCCGAGGCAACAAACAGGATTTTCAGTGGGTTAATAGCCAACTCTTGCTCCCTTAGGTACCACCACGATACCGCCTTCGGATACGGTAAATCGCTCTCTATCGTGGTCCAGATTTTCACCGATAACGGTGCCGGGCGCAATTTCAACATTTTTATCAATGATCGCGCGCCGGATGGAGCACCCTTCACCAATCTTCACATCCCCCAGCAGCACGGACTCACTGATATGGCTGCACGCGCCGATATTGCAGCGGAAACCGAGGATGGAGCGCTGGATCTGGCTGCCCTGAATGAAGCAACCGGCGGAGATCAGCGAGTTGGCGATCTTCACCTTGCACTCGTCGCTGTCGATGAAGGTAGCAGGCGGCAGCGCCGGATAGTGGGTGTGCAGGGGCCACTTGCGGTTATAGAGGGAGAAGGGGGGATTGTCGGCCACCAAGTCCATGTGTGCTTGCCAATAAGAGTCGAGGGTGCCCACATCCCGCCAGTAGACGTGCGGTTTCTCGCCGGGGATGACGTTGGTGCTGTAGTCATAGACATAGACGGGGGCACGTGGGTAGAGGCTCGGGATCACATCCTTGCCAAAGTCGTGGCTGGAGTTCTCCTCGGCGGCATCCCGCTTCAACTCGCGGCAGAGGGCATCGGTCTCGAAGATGTAGTTGCCCATGGAGACCAGCGCCTGGGTCGGATCGCCGGGAATGTGCTTGGGCTGCTTCGGTTTCTCCTGAAAGCCGATCATCCGCCCTTCGGTATCCACCTCGATCACCCCGAAGGCGCTCGCTTCTTCGATGGGCATGCGAAGTGCCGCGACCGTCATGGTGGCGTTCTTCTGCTTGTGGAAGGTGACCATCTGACTCACATCCATCTTGTAGATGTGGTCGGAGCCGAAGATGCAGACGTGATCCGGTTCGGCTCGCTCGATAAAACTGAGGTTCTGGTAGATAGCATCGGCGGTGCCGTCATACCAGCGTTTGCCCATCCGCATCTGGGCCGGGATGGGATCGATAAAGCGGTCGGTGATGCCGACGATATTCCACCCCTTCTTCATGTGCAGGTAGAGGGACTGTGATTTGAATTGGGTCAGTACATAGATGCGCAGAAAGTCGGCGTTGACGAAGTTGTTGAGGACAAAGTCGATCAGCCGGTAGCTGCCACCAAAGGGGACGGAAGGCTTGCTGCGGGTGGTGGTCAGAGGCTGCAGGCGAGTACCTTCGCCACCAGCCAGGATCATGGTCAATATGCCTGCCATCGTATTTCTCTCCCTGAATGAACAACATGAAAAGGTTTTCAAAGCTCGGCATAAAAACACCCCTAAAGGGGTGGTTTTTATCGTGCTCTTAGTACCTTACCAGATCCCGTATGGGGCTCTCTAGCTGTTTTCTTGTACTGCTTACACTTAATTACACTTTGCTCAGATAGACCTTGAATTTGGCATCACTGCTGATCACTTCAGTCCGTTTGAAGTGTGTCTCCAGTATAGGCTGGTAGCGCAAGAAGGCGTTGGCAACAATGGTCAGCGAACCATTTGGCAGCAAAAATTCCGGCGTCTTAGCCAGGAACTGCTCGGTCGCCGCATAGAAGGTTTTGAGACCCGCATGGAATGGCGGGTTGGAGACGATGTGCTGGAAACGGGTGGAGACATCCGAATAGACATCGGAAGCGGTGACCTTGCCCTGCAGACCGTTGATCGCCAGGGTGCGGCGGCTCGATTCGAGCGCCAGCGCGCTGATATCCACCATGTTGACCCGCAGATCCGGATTGCGCTTGGCCAGCACGGACCCAATCACCCCGGCGCCGCAGCCGAAATCGAGCAGCTCGCCCTTCATCGGCGGCACGGCGGCCAGCAGCATCTGGGTGCCGAGATCCAGCTCGGCGGCGCTGAAGACACCGGGCAGCGCCAGCACGGTCAGCTCGGTATCACCGGCCTTGCACTGATAGCGGCCAAACCAGCTATCCAGATCGAACGGGGCGACCGGTTTGCAGAGCTCACCGTGATAGAGCGAGCAGCGGCGGGCCGAATCGCGCTTGATCGGCTTTTCGCCATAGGGGGCCAGCAGCTTGTCGGCGCCATTGATGCCGCCGCGGTTTTCACCGGCGAGGAACAGATCGGCACCCGCTTCCAGCAAGGGGGTCATCATGGCCAGCAGATATTGTGCCTCGGCCTTGGCCTTGGGCATCAGCAGCAACAGGGCATCGAAGCGGGGGGCGCCACCTAGCTGGTGGTCGAACAGGATAGCCTCGCCGAGGGCGGCCTGCTGGCTGCGGTAGTAGCAGTAATCGGTGGTAAAGACGGTCAGGGTCCGGGCCAGGCTCGCCAGCTGGCGGGGGTAGTCATCCTCCAGCGCGCCACAGACAAGTAGCCGCTTGCCGACAAAGAGGGCTTGGTTTCTTTCCAGCATCTGGCTGACGGCATTGATTGGGCTGCTCATCGGGTCTCTCCACGCAATTTTGGGCGGCCATTATACATAGCCCCTTTCGCCTTGACATTTATGCCGTGTTCCCGAAATATGCCCAGACACCATTTTTTGACCAGAGATGACGAAATGCGGTTCAACGGGTTGAAACGAAAGCACAAAAAAAGCCTGAAATTCGGGCCTGCCGACGTTCGCGCGTAACCTCTCATCCCTGAGAAGCTTCAAACCCCGGTTGCGCACATCGTACCGGGGTTTTTTATTGCCATATGCGCGTCATTTAGGAGAAGGAGATCCCATGTTTCAAGGTTCAATCGTTGCGTTGATCACCCCGTTTCGACAGGGAAAGCTGGATGAAGAGGCGCTGCTGCGTCTGGTTGAGTGGCATATCGAGCAGGGTACTCACGGCATTGTGCCGGTGGGCACCACTGGCGAAAGCCCGACCCTGACCCACGACGAGCATTGCCGAGTGGTGGAGCTGGTGGTCAAACAGGTCGCTGGCCGTATTCCGGTGATTGCCGGAGCGGGCTCCAACAATCCGGTCGAAGCCATCGAGTACACCCTCCATGCCGAGCGGGTGGGGGCTGATGCCACTCTGCATGTGGCAGGTTACTACAACCGCCCCAATCAGGAGGGGCTCTACCACCACTTCAAGGCGGTACACGACGCCACCGCCAAGCCGATCATCGTCTACAACATTCCACCGCGCGCCATCGTCGACGTGCAACCGGCGACCCTGGCCCGTCTGGCCGAGCTGCCGCGCATTGCCGGGGTGAAAGATGCCACCGGCGATCTGGCGCGCCCCTGGACCGAGCGCCAGCTGATCAAAAAGCCCTTCGCCTGGCTCTCCGGTGAGGATGCCACTGCGGTTGCTTACAACATCGGCGGCGGTCAGGGCTGTATCTCTGTGACCGCCAACGTGGCGCCCAAGCTGGTGGCCGAGGTGCAGAACCTCACGCTGGCGGGCAAGTGGCAAGAAGCGCGTGAGCTGCAAGACCAGCTGATTCCGCTCCATCAGGCGATGTTTGCCGAGCCGAGCCCGGCCGGTGCCAAATATGCCGCTTCCCTGCTCGGTTTCTGCAGCGAGGAGTGCCGCCTGCCGGTGATGCCGCTGTCAGAAGCGACCCGCGAGCGCATTCGCAGCGCCATGCAGCAGCTCAACCTGCTGTAGTGCAAAACGGGTGAGCCAAGGCTCACCCGTTTTGTTTTTGGCTTTTGTTTCTGGCCTTTATTTACGATATCGCCCCACTCAGGCTGCGTGATGTAGCCAGGCGGCGATGGCCAGCTGCAACTCGACATACGCCGGATAGAGGAAGAGATCGGCCAGCTCGGTAGGCCACTCGTCATGC
Organism: Aeromonas sp. 601039; assembly: GCF_049174415.1. Taxonomy (NCBI): domain Bacteria; kingdom Pseudomonadati; phylum Pseudomonadota; class Gammaproteobacteria; order Aeromonadales; family Aeromonadaceae; genus Aeromonas; species Aeromonas sp. 601039. The sequence continues at coordinate 3,143 of NZ_JAAKTL010000044.1, read as the reverse complement.
TCGCCCGATTGGGCTTGCAGATGGGCGTGCAGGCTGGTCAGTGCTGGCAGCCAGGGGGCGGGTTGTGGCAGTGTGGCTGCACTGCGGGCGACCAGATCGATCCCCTGGCACAGGGCCGCGAGTACCTGCTGTTGAATGCCTTTATCCTGAGGATGCTCCAGCCAGAGCTGCTCGTGATGCTGCCAGTGACGCAGCCCCTCGCTTACCCCCGTTGTGCCATCCATACCTTCATGTTCGACCAGCGCCTGCAGGGCCAGCGGTTTGCCAAGACCAGCTAGTCGATAGCCGCGCTGGGCCTTGGATTGGGCGCCAAGGCGCAGTCCACCAAGCTTGGCGAGGCGTTGGGCCAGCGCAAACAGCGCCGCGGTAGCGCCGGATTTGAGCTCCAGTTCCAGCTCGTTGATGGTGGTGCTGCCTTGACTGCCGACTATCTCTCCCTGATCCCAGGCCAGCTCAATCTCGGCCCCCTCGAAGGCGATCAGCCAATGGCGGCGCAGGAAGTCGGTACGAAACTGAGCGACCAGCTGCTGTTGAATGTGGTCGCGCTCGCTCAGGGTCGGCCAAATCTCATCAGGAAAGGCCGAGAGGGTCGGCAGATCGCCGCTGACGGGGGTGTTGTACTCGGGCCTGGCGTGCAGGCCGCCCACCACCTGGCCGCGGCATTTGATGGTCTGTTCGGCGAAGGCGTCGCAGCGGCGAATGCGCAACCCCATATCCAGTTGGCGCAGAGCCAGGGTCGGCGTATCGAAATAGACGTTGCCGAGCTGCTGTTGTGATGATTCTTTAATCTCAAGAGAATTCAGCAGGTTGGATAACTCGGGTTGAATGTCGCGGGCGACAAAAAACTTTATCTCGATCTCAGTTTGCATAGTCATTCCGGGCTGGCAGGCAACTTTGGGGGGCAGGATTCGGGTCGCGGGGATATAATGCCCGCGAGACGACTAGATTAATTCGCGGTTTAATTGAGGGCGCAGTTCGGTTACCATGCGCGCCTCATAAAATCGTATCGAGTGTTTTTTCACCGACACAGGTTTGGCCATGCCAGTAAATACTATTTTGGGGCTTTTTGCCAAGTCCCCCATCAAGCCGCTGCAGAAGCATATCGTCAAGGTTCACCAGTGCTCCCAGCAGTTGGTTCCTTTCTTTGACGCCGTTGCCGAAGACCGTTGGGAAGATGCCGAGAAGATCCGGCAGCAGATCGCCCAGCTGGAAAAAGAGGCAGATACCCTCAAGCGTGAAATCCGTCTGAAACTGCCTCGCGGCCTGTTCCTGCCGGTTGCACGTACCGACCTGCTGGAGCTGTTGACCCAGCAAGACAAGATTGCCAACCGTGCCAAGGATATCTCCGGCCGCATGCTTGGTCGTCGCATGGAGTTCCCCGCCGAAATGCGGACGGATTTCATGGCTTACCTCAAACGTTGTATTGATGCGACCGCTCAGGCCGAGAAAGCGATCGGGGAGCTCGACGAGCTGCTCGAGACCGGCTTCAAAGGACGGGAAGTGGAAATGGTTGCCGAGATGATCCACCAGCTGGATTTGATCGAGGACGATACAGACACCATGCAGATCGGACTGCGCCAACAGCTGCAAGCGGTTGAGCACAATTACAATCCGATCGATGTGATGTTCCTTTACAAGATCCTCGAATGGGTAGGTGACCTGGCAGATCAGGCCGAGCGCGTAGGCGCCCGTCTGGAACTGATGCTGGCTCGTTCGTAATCGACTGACTGGGTAAACACTATTAATGGACATTATCGCGAATTACGGCACCACTCTGGTGCTCGTGGCGGCCTTGTTCGGCTTTTTGATGGCTTGGGGCATTGGTGCGAATGACGTAGCCAACGCCATGGGAACATCGGTCGGCACCAAATCCCTGACCATCCGTCAGGCGATCATCATTGCCATGATCTTCGAATTTGCCGGTGCCTATCTGGCCGGTGGCGAAGTGACGGCCACCATCCGTAACGGCATCATCGACAGCAATGCGTTTGTCGATAGTCCGGACTTGCTGGTGCTCGGCATGATCGCCTCCCTGCTGGCGGCGGGCGCCTGGTTGATCCTCGCCTCCTACTTCGGCTGGCCTGTCTCCACCACTCACTCCATCATCGGCGCCATCGTCGGTTTCGCTGTGGTGAGCATTGGCCCGGAAGCGGTGCAGTGGAGCAAGTTTGGCGGCATCGTCGGCTCCTGGGTCATCACCCCGGCCATCTCCGGTGTCATCGCCTACTTCATGTTCATCAGCGTGCAGAAGCTTATCTTCAACACCGATGATCCCCTGAACAACGCCAAGCGCTATGTGCCGTTCTACATGTTCCTGACTGCGCTGGTGATCTGTCTGGTGACCATCAAGAAGGGGCTGACCCACGTCGGTCTGCACCTGAGCGATGGCGAGGGCATTCTGCTCTCCATCGCCATCTCCATCGCAGTGGCGTTTGCCGGCTGGATCTACATTCGCGGCCAGAAGTACAACCCGCAGGATGACAGCAAGATGCACTTCGCCAACGTGGAGAAGGTGTTCGGCATCCTGATGGTGATCACTGCCTGTGCCATGGCCTTTGCCCACGGTTCCAACGATGTGGCCAACGCCATTGGCCCGCTCTCTGCGGTGGCCTCTATCGTGGCTTCCGGTGGCGAGATTTCCAGTCAGGCAGCTATTGCCTGGTGGATCCTGCCCCTTGGCGGTATCGGTATCGTGATCGGTCTGGCGACCATGGGCGAGAAGGTGATGGCGACGGTCGGTACCGGCATCACTCACCTGACCCCGAGCCGTGGTTTTGCTGCCCAGCTGGCGACTGCCGCGACCGTAGTGATTGCCTCCGGCACCGGTCTGCCCATCTCCACCACCCAGACCCTCGTCGGTGCTGTGATGGGTGTCGGTCTGGCGCGCGGCATTGCGGCGCTGAACCTGGGGGTACTGCGCAACATCGTGGTCTCCTGGATCATCACCCTGCCTGCCGGTGCCATCCTGGCTATCGCCATCTTCTACGTGCTGCAGGCCTGCTTCTCCTAATCGAAGCGGCATTCAGCAAAAAGCCCGAGTCATCGACTCGGGCTTTTTTATTGTGCGTGTCCCGTCCTGAATATGGTTTACACATTTCCCCCCAATAAATGGAGAACCCGATGGGACAAGGTGTGAAACGGAC
>NZ_JAAKTL010000043.1:0-8907 GCF_049174415.1 Aeromonas sp. 601039 | reverse complement strand
TTTGCCATGGCAGAATCTGCTCCATGCGGGACAAGAAAATCTCTTTTCTGGTCTGACGGCGCTTACTGCTGAATTCACTGTCGGCGAAGGTGAGCTGATGACTCATGATGAACCCTTTTTCATGGCTCCAGATGACAAACATGATTTCATATCAGGGACTTGTTAGCACCTTCCTTAGACATTGATTGTGGTAACTTACATCGTCTAGCCAAACGACTGGGGTTAAAATGATAAAGATACATAGCTATGGGCCATTATAGAGTTGCATCCTGCATATTGGTTAACGTGTTGATTTATAGTGTTTTTTATGCACGTATGGTGTAATGTGACGCTAGCATGGTATTGAGAATGTAGTTATGGATAACAAAGTTTCAATCGAAGAAATGCAAGCATTAAAAGTATTGCTTGTAGATGACCACGCTATATTGCGGGCAGGAGTCAAAGCTACACTCTCAACAGATCACCTTATGAAGGTGATTGCAGAGGCTGGCAATGGTAAAGAAGGATTAGATCTGGCAGTAGAATATGAACCAGATTTAATATTGCTTGACCTTCAAATGCCAGTGCTTAATGGATTAGAAACGCTGAAGAGAATCAGAGCAAAGAAAATAAAAAGCAAGGTCGTTATCTTCACCGAGTCAGATTTGGAAATTGATGTTGTAGAAGCGTTTAGGTTCGGAGCCAATGGATATCTTTCAAAAAATATTGAACCGCTTGATTTAATTGGCTTCATTAAGAGCATATGTGCTGATACATCAATTGAAAGTCCTCAGTCAAACAATAAAGTAATGTCAATCTCATTATCAGATAGTAATGTTGGCATTATTGAATCATTAAGCCATAGAGAAATTGATGTAGTAAAACTTCTTGCTGAAGGTCACTCAAACAAAGTCATTTCAAAATTATTATATATATCTCATGGGACGGTAAAAATACATGTGAGAAACATTCTAAGAAAACTAAAATTAAAGTCTAGAGTTGCTGTTACTGTATGGGCACATAACCGAACTATTAAGTAACTATAATTTAAAAATGTACATAAATAAAAATTAACTTGATATTTTTATTGTTGCAGATTATTGCCATACTAGTTAACGACTCTCTTAAATCATATGCCCATAGGGTGCATATGATTTATAAATTCTGCTTGCAACGATACATGGCCTCATCCGCCAAACGGAGTAACAAGTTTAGATCTGGTGGTGTAGTTGCATCATATTCCACATAGCCTATAGAACAAGAAAGGTTATATACCTTACCGCTATGCTTATTGAACTCATCAAAGATCTGATTTATTCGATTATTGATTGATTCAATATAGTTAATGTTTGTTTCTGGGAGTAAAACCACGTATTCATCACCACCTAATCGAGCACAGATATCAGCATTTCTAAAAATCAAGTTGATCAAGCTGGCGGCTTGGCACAATGCATCATCTCCAACATCATGACCAAATCGATCGTTTATAGATTTGAAATGATTCAAATCTATAAACAATAATGAAAGGCCCCTTTTCGTTCTGTATGCATGTTGCAAGTACCTCTCAGCCAGAAGAATAAAACCTCGCCTGTTGGTTATCCCCGTCAACTCATCTATTGTCGCCATTTGAACTGCACGTAACTCGCTTTCAACTGTTAATGCCAAGTCGGTAAATAAAGCTCTATCCTTTTCTCCAAAAGCCCTAGCCTTACGGTCTATAAGGCACAACGAACCGATATGCAATCCATCAGTTATTACTAATGAATGACCAGCATAGAATCGGATGTATGGCTCCCCTTGAACCATTGGATTATTATAATAAAGAGGATCTTTGGTTGCATCTTCAATAACAAGCATGCGTTCTTTGAGAAATCCATTTTTACAAAAAGAGATATTAGGAAGAGGTTCATGGATGTTTAGGCCATAACAAGGCTTGGCCCACTCGTGTTCATTGTCTTCGAATGAGATCAGGGCAATAGGCACATCAAACATGTTGCGAGCCATTCTTGTTATACGAATGAAACGTTCCTCTGTTGGGGAGTCAAGCACTTGGAGACGGCGCAATGCATCTAAGCGAAGAAAGTGGGGATCACTGGTTTCAGAGAACGGTTGCATCCTTGCGGCCTTTTACGTTGTGTCCGAAGCGATGCTATTATGACACTCATTTGGATATAACTAAATAGAATGCTGGATTACGGATGACAGATTTTTAGCGCGGGTATGCGAAAATACACACATTTGGTTTTCTAATGAGACCATCACTAGGGGGGGGCAATCGAAACTCATTCGTGTTGTTCTATGAAGGCGAGGCTATCATCGAGCACCCCAGACGCTTGTAAAGCACCATGGCACGAACTGGATTTTAAATTAATCATAATAGCAAAACTGCTCTTGCAGTTGTTCTACTCTACCCTCGGTTTTCATTTTTTTTAGCATTAAGGCCAAATCTTTCGCTAGCCTTGAGTGTTTTTTATTAAGATACGCATAGCCTGCCAAGGTATCAACAATTCCTGCGGAATATATTTTATTATACTCGGTCGATTCCGCAAGCAATGCTTGCTTGCTCCTATCAAATACCAGAGTCTGCTCCACAAATACATCAACGCGTCCTTTTATCAGTTTTTTCAATCCCTGCTCAGTTGTGTTTACCTCTGTCGGCAGGGGGAAGGTAATAAGCTTGGAAAGTGCGTCTTCGGCGCGTTTTGAGCCTCGCCTGAATTCAACTCTTAATCCTTCCTTATCTAGGCTATGCCAAGAATTATATTTTGATTTATTGTCATACACATAAGCTTCAATAGTCACGTTGAAATGTGATTCATTCACTCTGATCAAGTTGGTTGTTTGCTGTTGGTATTCAAATGCCCGATGAATTTCACCATCAACACTGCCATTCTCCGCGAGGATCGGTGCTCTTCCACCAGGAACGCCCTGATATAGAAATTTATATCCCAATCTAGAAAATGCCTCGCTATAAATATTATATAACCAGCACCCATACTTTGAATGATAAGTGTCCTCTGAACTAACTAGAACAATTTTGGTATCAACAGCAATAGCGCATGAAGAAAGTGTCGCAAGGAAAATTAACAATATGTTTCTTATGTTGTATTGTGAAAACATACATACCCCACATTGACACATCCCACTTTTAATATAGCTCACGTTAAAAAATTCGCCATGCTAAATGAAATTAAAATACTGTTGGTGACATTTCTCACGAGATATGGGCTCGCGCCACTTAAATAGTGTTTCTTCCAAAATGGTTTGCTCTGCTGAAAGCTAATGTATAGGAATTCGAGTAGCAAGCCATCAATGTATATTCATAGACAAGTAATTAAAATTATACACAGACACTGAATAAAATAAACAAGATCCCCATGATTAGGGTATCTTGTTTCATACGGTCAATTACTTCTTTACCAGTATAAAAATGATTTCTCTAAGAAATGCTCAGATAGTTGTATTTTTGGCGACAGCTATTTATCGTTTCACTTTGCATGAATACATCTCTTCATCTGCGTGCCGCAGTAGTTGATCTAAATTAGGCGGCATACTAGCATCGTAAATCACAATTCCTAAGGAGCATGACAACTGGTATGGCTTACCACTATGACTATTGAAGTCATCTATTGCATGATTCAGCCGCTCTTTAATTCTCTGACAATGTTCACTACCAGTGCCAGGTAAAAGGACAACGAATTCATCCCCACCAAGGCGAGCGAATATATCAGCATCGCGGAATACTCGGCATAACAACTCGGCCATATGTCGCAACGCGTCATCGCCAATGTCATGACCAAACTTATCGTTAATTAGTTTGAAGTGATTTAGATCTAAAAAAAGTAAGGCCGCTGTGTGTTTTACACGAAATGCATATTTCAAACTTTTTTCGGCGAGCAGCATGAATCCTCTACGGTTAGTTATCCCCGTCAATTCATCTATGGTTGCTCTCTGAACGGCTTGTAACTCACTCTCAACCATGGATGCCAAATCAGCTAACAGCGCTTGGTCTCGTGGGCTAAAACCCCTGGGTTTAGAGTCTATGATGCACAATGTACCCAGCTTCAAACCGTTCCCAACTTCTAGTGGATGGCCTGCATAGAAGCGAATGTGTGGTTCCCCCGTGACTAAGGGGTTGTCAGAAAATCGTGGATCTTGGGCCGCATCTTCAACTACAAACAGTTCTTCACCGAGAATTGCATGACCACAAAAAGAAATGTCTCGCGGTGTCTCCAATACCGGCAACCCACAACATGACTTGAACCACTGTCTGTTTTCATCCACCAATGAAACCAATGCGATGGGCACATCAAACATGTTGCGAGCCATCCTGGTAATCCGGTCAAAACGCTCCTCTGCGGGGCTATCAAGTATCGCTAAACGGCGCAATGCGTCTAAGCGAAGCCGTTCGTTATCCGGTACTACAGGGCTTTGCATCAACATTTCCTTGTTGTGTGGGCACTGTACGCTGCCAACATATACTGTGCATCTGTAGATCTGATGTACTGACAGTATATTACAGTAGGTAGACCTATGATTTCGAGCCATCTCATCTTTGATGACAGGAGCAGTGTTTGCACTCTTGGTAGCGTGGTTGTCGCTCGCTCGACAAACAAGAGCTCGCCTAGAATCCCCCTAGGCTGTGTTCTTAAAGTGATGAAGATATAATCTCACATCTTCTCAACAGCTTAAGATCCATTCCGTGTCCCGCCGTTATCAGCTGACTGATGCACAATGGGGGCTTATCGAGCCCCTGTAGTGGTCTAATCATCCCGGACACCATTTTAGGTGGTACAGTCGCCACCATGACCTGAGGTGTTCAATGACAAGATTACGTCGCTCATTTACTGCCGAATTCAAACTCGAAGCAGCATCCCTGGTGCTCGACCAGGGGTATTCTGTTCCCGAAGCAAGCCGTTCACTGGATGTCGGTGAAACTGTGCTTCGTCGCTGGGTTCAGCAACTGCAATCCGAACGCAGTGGCACAACCCCAATCAGCAAAGCGCTGACTCCGGAGCAGCAGAAAATCCAGGAGCTGGAAGCCCGTATCAACCGACTCGAACGTGAAAAGGACATACTAAAATTATGTATGGTCTGCTCCTTATCTGCAAGCTTGAACTGATTTCCAGAAGTCGTTTGCGTCAATGTATCCGGCCTGTCTGTGAGCCGTTTTCCGGCTCTGGCCTTGATGGGATCCGCACGTCATCGTCCTAATAAAGCTACCAGTCTCGAGAGACTGCTTTTTTAGCCAGGCTGCAACGTCGTGGGGTAAACGCTTCTGTCATCTGTTTTTGGCTCGCAAAACCGGGTATGAGTTCTATCAGTTAAACGGCTGAACTTGTGTTGGGATACGGTTGGTAATCCCTGCCGGATGTCAGCACTTTCCAGCAAATTCGCATTATCTTGTTGGCCAGGGCGATAAGTATCACATGGTTGTGATGGCCGACCTCTAGCCTGGCGACCCATTCGCCTAACGATGATTTGTCACGCTTCATGTGAATTTTCAGCGCTTTGGCGCCCTGAATAACCATTTGCCTTAAATAGCTATTGCCACGCTTACTGATCCCGCCGAGCGAAGATTTGCCGCCCGTTGAATATTGCCTGGGGACCAGCCCCAACCAGGCTGACAGGTCGCGGGCTTTCTTGAATTGTGAGCCATTGCCAATTGCGGCAATCAACGCGGTTGAGACAATTGGTCCAATGCCGGGGACGGTACTGATTTTTTGGCACAAACTCGACGTGCTCGAGGCTTGTCCGAGCATGAGGCTCATGTCATCAATCTGAATATCCAGCTGTTGCCACCGTTCTCTCAGACGCAATACCAGGGCGCGGATAAAGTCAGGCAAGCCATTCTCGGCATCTTCAAGGATCGTCGGCAGAGAACGCTCGAAGACTTTTCTGCCGACTGGCACGGTGAGCCCATATTCTAGCAGCAACGCTCGCATCTGATTGACAGTGGCGGTTCGTTCGACGATGAAACGCTGACGGACGCGATGAGTCGCCTGCAATGCCAACTGTTCATGAGATTTCAACGGGACACAGCGCATAGTGCCTCTGCTACCAGCCTCGGCAATGGCGGTGGCATCGTTGAAGTCATTCTTGTTCGATTTGAGGTAGGGCTTAACAAATTGAGCGGGAATAATCTTGGGCTCGAACCCCGCCTGTTGGAACAGGTGTCCCCAGTATTGCGAACCAGGACATGCCTCGAAGGCAACCCGACAGGGTGGAGTCGTACTGATGAACTGTTTCAGTTGTGAACGAGTGAGCTTTTGCTTGGTCAATACATGCCCCATGCGATCCATCGCCACCAGGTGAAACCAGTTTTTGCCTAAATCGATCCCGTAAATGTAAATCTGCGCTTGAGTCATGATGAGCCTCCTTGATGCTGGCTCCAGCATAGCGGGGTGGATAGAGCAGACCATCCCATTAGGCTACTGCTCTCTTGATGGCGGACGAGTTCACACGTACGCGCTGATAGACCGATTAAGGGAGCAAGCCCCCATCACCTTGGTCTGCTGCGCTTTCGATGTGCCCACTTCCTGTTTTTACGATTATCTGGCCCGCAGGCGGGCGATTAACCGTGAGCGTATGCAGCAGCGCTGTGAGTTGCGCCGTTTGTTCAAAGAAAGTCGGAACTCAGCGGGCAGCCGCACCTTGATGTCGATGATGCGAGAGCTGGGGTATCAGATTGGCCGATTCAAAGTGCGCAGTCTGATGAAGGAAGCCGGTCTGGTATCCAAGCAACCGGGCGCTCATCGCTATCAGGTCGCCCGGTCTGAGCGACCGGATATTCCCAATCTGCTGGCCCGTAAATTTGATGTCCAGCAACCCAATCAGGTGTGGTGTGGCGATATCACCTATGTCTGGGCCGCGGGTCGTTGGTATTACCTAGGCGCAGTGCTTGACCTGCACACCCGGCGGGTCGTGGGCTGGGCGATGTCTGATAAACCTGATGCAGAATTGGCAATCAAAGCACTGGAGATGGCCTATCAGCAGCGGGGTTGCCCATCCGGTGTGCTATTTCACACTGACCAGGGCAGCCAATATGGCAGTAGGGTATTTCGGCAACGACTGTGGCGCTATCGCATGACCCAGAGCATGAGTCGGCGTGGTAATTGTTGGGATAACGCCCCGATGCAGCGGTTGTTCAGGAGTTTGAAGACGGAGTGGCTGCCGGCCACGGGATACATGCACTTGCGGGAAGCAAAGCGGGATATCAGTTATTACTTGATGGATTACTACAACTGGCGGCGTCCACATCAATACAATGACGGGATGCCGCCAGCAAGAGCCGAGGATCGGCCTAACCAAGTGTCCGGATTTAGTTGACCACTACACCCAGTTTCCTTCTCGAAGCCTGATCGGGCGCCCTACCCGTGAAACGCGCCAAGTGCTCGATGGCATTCTCTGGATACTCCACACCGGAGCTCCTTGGCGAGACCTTCCAGAACGTTTCGGACCATGGAATTCGGTCTACAACACCTTCCGGCGTTGGCAGGATGCAGGCCGGATTGATGCCATTCTGGAAGCGCTGCAACTCAAGCTCAATGAAGAAGGGCTCATCGATTTCGACCTGTGGTGCCTGGACGGCTCCAATGTCAGAGCATCCAAAGATGCTGCCGGTGCACGTAAAAAAACACCTCAATGAATCAAGCCCTTGGCCGTTCGCGGGGAGGTTTCGGCAGCAAAATTCACTTGGTCACGGACGGTCATGGCTTACCACTGAGCTTCTGCCTGTCACCGGGGCAATCAGCAGAAATCAGCTATGCAACAAGCGCGTTGGCCATGGCGAGGATACCAACGTCATCAGGTCGCTACCGAACACGGCCAGCGCATCTTGCCGCAGACAAGGCCTATAGCAGCAAAGCCTTTCGAGCCGAGCTACGGCGGAGAAGGATAAAAGCGGTCATTCCGCAACGCAGCGACCAGCAACGGCGCCATAAGGGGCGTCCATTGGTACTGGACAAGGTGCATTACCGCAGGCGCAATGTCGTGGAGCGGTGCTTCGGTTGGTTGAAGAAGTTTCGCCGGTTTTCAACGAGATATGAAAAGCTAGCCAAGAGTTTTGCAGCCTTTATCAAACTGGCTTTCTGCCTTCGCTACTTGCGCGAGTTATGTGTGGACAGAAAACCAGCATTTTGAGAACACAGCCTAGTTTTATTCGACCATCCTAGCAAAAAGCCATTCCGCAGTTAACTTGTTTGTCATTAATGAACTAACCTCATATCATCAAGTCTCCCAGTTTTTGCATCTGGATGTTTCACGATGGTCAGAGTCATTTTTCAAGCCAAGGTACATACCTCCGTTGATTCAGGCGGGTGGGTCGAAGTCCCACATTTATGCTTGCAACACTGCGTTATAGAGGACTTTAAGGCTCACCCTCGCTGGAGAAGATCCATCTCATCTTTAGAGCTGGATGAGATTCTCGAACAGCACACCACTAGGTTGTTTGGGGAGGCCAGGCGATTAGATCTGAACACTGTGCCTGAAGGTGTCTCTGTAGATGTGTTCGGGGCTTTGGCTATTGTTACTATAAATTTGATGCAGTGTGACACATACCATTGAAAATATAATATATTCAGACACTTATGGCTTTAAAGCTCAGGCCATCGTCTTCATCGTAGACAAACCTTAACGTTCAGATTGTATGAACGGTAGTAAGTAGTTATCGAGCAAGTCGTCCTGAGGGGGCTCGTTCAGGTTCGAGGAGGGTGATCACAATGATGGGCTCATTTAAAGCTTTCTGGTATGGTTAGCCCATCAGATTTTTTCAGACAGGATGTCGGTGTAATGAGTGATAAAACCCAGTGGAAAACATGGTCATTGATTTCCCGCATGCGTCTTGGGTTAGGGAAGGTGCGAATAAGCGGGGAAATTCTTCTCGGCTGACGCAGTCATTTCATTTCTTCATGTTTGAGCCGATTTTTT
>NZ_JAAKTL010000042.1:0-9601 GCF_049174415.1 Aeromonas sp. 601039 | reverse complement strand
CCCGATGCGGTACATAGGGGGTTCTGAGTAGAGAAATGCTAGTTGAAAATGTGTAAACCTATTTCAGGACTAGACATCCATCATTTATTTTCTCCATACGTCCGCGCCTTTCATTTGTAAATCCAATGACCTGAATGAAAAAGCCCGCGAGACTCGCGGGCTTTGCTTGCACGATTCAGATACGCCAGTGGTTAACGGCGACGTCGCCAGGCCAGTGGCAACAGGGCCAGCAGGCCGAGTCCCAGTGCACCACCGCCTGAGGAGGTGTCCGGTTTGGTGGCATCGCTCTCCAGTCTCAGGTCGACGATGATGGGGTCATGGTCGGAGGCACTGAAGGGGTTGTCAGACTTGAGCAGGGTGCCGGTGTACTGGCTGCCGTACTCGAACAGGGAGCTTTCGAAGGAGTTGATGTGCCAGTCGGCGACACCAGCCACCTTGCTGGCCAGCGCCGGGTTGGCGAGGGCATAGTCCAGGGTGCCCAGCTCCCCGTCGTAGCTGTAGGAGATGGCTTTCTCCTTGTTGAATTTGACGTTGAGATCGATCAGGCCGTAGCTGCGAGTCACTTCGCGACCGAGCTGTTCATAGGACTGATCACCGATAAAGGTGTGAGAGGCCGATACGATCTTCCGCTCGCTGGTGGCCGGGTTGTAGTCGGTCAGCACCCGGATCGGATCTTCCTTGGCGTAGGAGTTGAAGTCGCCAACCAGCAGCACCTGGCCCGGCAGTTTGCTGACCGCCTCACCCAGCACCTTGGCGGCAGAGACCCGGAACTCGGTGCACTTGCCCTGCAGGTCGGCCGGTTCTGTCTTGCCATCGCCATTTTCGTAGCAGCCTGACCCCTTGGATTTGAGGTGGTTGACCACCAGCGTCAGCGGTTCCTTGCTCTTGGCGAGGGTGAAGGTCTGAACCAGCGAGTCGCGCTGACCGGCTGTCTTGGCCACACCACCTGTGGTGTAGCGCTGCTCCGGCAGCTTGATGACGCTGGCATCCCCGCTGGGGGTGAGCAGGGCAGGGCGGTAGATCATCGCCACCATGATGGCGTCCCCGCCGAAGAACTTGCCATCGGTAAGGGCTGTGACCGGCAGACGCACATAGGCGTAGTGTTTGCTCGCATCCTTCTGCTGTTCGTTGAGGCGAGTCACCAGATTGTGGAGGGCCGAGTTATCCTCGAAGCCGTTGTTTTCCATCTCCATCAGGCCGAGCAGATCGGCATCCATTGCGGTAATGGCATTGACGATCTTGGTGCGCTGTTTCTCGAACTCGGGCTGGCTCTTGGCACCCCGGTTGCAACCTTTGGCGTTGTCGGCATCCGCCTGATCCTTGCACAGGATATTGAGTGCACCGCCAATGCTGGAGTGGCTGGTGAAGTAGTTGAGCACGTTGAAGCTGCCGATCCGCAGATCGCTGCCAGCGAGGCGAGCCGGCGCGTCTTGACGATCCTCTTCAGGGCTGCGCAGCAGAGCACCGGCAGCCAGGGTGACGTCGCTCGGTACCACCAGACGGAAGGCATCCTTGCTATAGACGATCACCCCCTCCAGCCCGGTCAGTTGATCACCGATACGCAGATAGCCCTGATCGGCATCCCAGCCCGGGAACCAGGGCAGTACGCCATCCGGCGCTTTGTAATCAGACTCGACCACCAGACGGTTGCTGCCATTTTTGGTAGCCAGCGCGACAGCGTCCGCACTGCTGGCGACATGGAGCTGGGTCGGTTTGATCAGCGGGGTTTTGTGGGCCAGCTCTAGGTTGTTGCGATAGACCTTGTAGTCGAAGCCGTAATTGCGGGTCAGGTGCAGGTCACTGCTGCTGTCGAGACGTACCCGCATCCCTTCGTGGCGATTGAGCGCTTGCGCCAGCGTCTCCCCTTCATTGACCTGCAGTACGCTGGTCGGCACCGCCAGTCCTTGCGCTGTGACCAGCAGGCGGGCTTTGCTGGATTCGAAGGTGGGCTTAAGCTGAGTGCCGCCGTAATACTCCTCGACTTTGGCTTCGAGGCAGAGTTCTGCCCCCGGTTTGATGTCGGCATAGTTGGTCGCAAACTCCTTGTCGTTCAGATAGACAAAGATGCCGTCAGAGGTGGCCGGATTGCCATCACCCACCGGGTCGGTCAGATAGAACCCCTTGGTCAGACTTTGGCCCAGCGCCGTCACGATACCGCGAACATTGAAGGTGCCCGTGCTGATTTTACCGGTCACATTGCCGTTCTTGTCGGTCACGGTCTGGGTGGCCAGCGCGCTGCCGGAACCTGTGCCCTGAATGGCCGGGATGGGGGTGAGTTGAGCCGGATCGGACGGGCAGACAAATGCCGCATGGGCGCCTGAGGATGCAAGTGCCAGCCCCACGGCCAGCGACAGCAGGGTACGAGTACCTTTCATAGGTGTTCCTTTTTTATTTTTGCCAGTGATTCCATAGCCTTGGCTCGTTGACCAAGGGCGCGCATTGTCACATTTCTGGCATGTCGTACCAGTGAGCCAACGCACATTCCAGGGATACAAACGAGCGCAAAGCAGCTTTTTTTGACTTGGCTAACATCTTGAAGTTACTGATAAAAGACCTATCAAGTGCGTCGGTGAGAAAGTGTGATCCTGCCGGCAACCACATATTTTTCCTCGAGAATGAAGATTGAGACTCGGCTGGTTGATTCCTATACTCGGCTTGTTCCTCACGGAACCCAGGTAAAGGGCAAACCGGTCGAGATGCCGGGACGCAATGCCTCCGGTCTTCAGATCGCGCGATCCAGATAGCGGGGCTTCCCAGGGTGAGGGTGACGTTTGTGGCAGGTCCATTGCCAGTTGTCTGCGCCCATCACGCAGGTTGCGCTTGTTCTTTGCCTTGGTGACCAATGCCAAGACAAAACAAGGAAGATAACAATATGCAACAGACCCTAAGGCCCAGCAGGCTTGCCATGCTGGTGGCTTTGGCTGCCATGCCCGCCTGGGCACAGGCCGCCTATCCCGCCTATCAGGCCGGTACCGCCTACAAGGCCGGCGACATCGTCAGCAACGTCGGCAATCTCTATGAGTGCAAAGAATTTCCCTACTCCGGCTGGTGCGGGGCCTCGCCCTATCACTACGCCCCCGGGGTGGGTGTGGTCTGGGCCGATGCCTGGAAACTCTATGGCGGGGACGTGCCGCCACCGGCACTCGGCGTAGCCGTTAGCTCGCCAGCTGCCGGCGCCAGTGTCAACGAGGGGGCCAGCGTTGCGTTGGCGGTGACCCTGAGCGGCCCGGTGACGGCGCTGGTTCGGGTGGAATACCTCATCGATGGCAAGCTGGTGGCCACGGCGAGCGCCTCGCCCTGGAACGGCAGCTGGAGTGCCGCCGGTGTCGGCGCCCACGCCCTCAAGGCACGGGCACTGGATAAAGATGGCAAGGTGCTGAGCGAGGCGGATTCGAGCTTCAACGTCGCCGCCGTGGTGGCGCCAGAGGCGCCCAAGGTGAGCATCAGCAGCCCTGCCAGCGGCGCCAAGGTGACCCTGGGTCGCAGCGTGGCGGTGAGCGGCAACGTCACCGATGCCAACAACGACGTCGCCAAGGTCGAGCTGTTCGTTGATGGCAAGAAAGTGGGCGAAGACACCAGTGCCCCCTGGCAGGTGAACTGGACGCCCCAGAGCAAGGGGCTGGCCGGCCTCAAGCTGGTGGCGACCGACAAGGAGAACCTGAGCGGCGAATCGAGCCAGGTCGACGTACAGGTGGAAGAGGCAGCCCTGCCGCCCACCGGTGGCAACCTCTCTTGTGACATTCGCCAGATCTATCGCCAGGATGGCTACGAGTGCATGGGGGATGACCATGCCCGCCGGGTCATCGGCTACTTCACCTCCTGGCGCACCGGCAAGAACGGCCTGCCCGCCTATCTGGTGAGTGATATTCCATGGAACAAGATCACCCACATCAACTACGCCTTCGCGGCGGTGGATGAGCAGAGCCACACCATCAAGGTGGACGATGCAGCCACCAAGATGACCTGGGACGGCGTGCCGGGTGCCGAGATGGATCCGGAGTTTGCCTACAAGGGCCACTTCAACCTGCTGTCGAAGTACAAGAAGCAGTATCCGGACGTGAAGACCCTGATCTCGGTGGGGGGCTGGGCCGATACCCGTGGCTTCTATACCGCCACCACCAAGGGTGACTGCTCGGTCAACAGCGACGGCATCAACGCCTTTGCCAACTCGGCGGTGAGCTTTATCCGCCAGTACGGCTTTGACGGGGTCGACGTCGACTACGAGTATCCCACCTCCATGAAGGATGCGGGCAACCCCAACGACTTCCCGCTCTCCAACCAGTGCCGTAGCAAGCTGTTTGCCAACTACAAGGTGCTGATGCAGACCCTGCGCAGCAAGCTCGACAGCGCCGGCAGCGAGGATGGTCGCAAGTACATGCTGACCATCGCCTCGCCGGCCTCGGCCTACCTGCTGCGCGGTATGGAGAACTTCCAGGTCACCCAGTACCTCGACTACGTCAACCTGATGACCTACGACTTCCACGGCGCCTGGAACAACTTCGTCGGTCACAACGCCGCCCTGTTCGACAACAAGGCGGATGCCGAACTTGCCCACTGGGGTGTCTATACCCAGAGCCAGTTTGGCGGCATCGGCTACCTCAACGCGGCCTGGTCTGCCCACTACTTCCGTGGCGCCCTGGCGGCCGGCAAGATCAACGTGGGCGTGCCTTACTACACCCGCGGCTGGCAAGGGGTCAGCGGTGGCACCCACGGCCTGGCCGGCAAGGCAGCCCTGCCGAGCCAGAGCGATTGTCAGCCGGGCACCGGTGGCAGCACCATTCCGTGCGGCAACGGGGCGGTCGGCATCGACAACATCTGGCACGATCTCGACAAGAACGGCAAGGAAATCGGCGGTGGCGCCGTGCCCATGTGGCATGCCAAGAACCTGGAGAACGCCGCCAGCCTGGGTATCACCACCATGCCGAGCTACGGCCAGGCCTGGGGGCTGGATCCCAACAACCCGGCCCACGTGATGCAGGGCAAGTACGTGCGTTACTACGATGACAAGGCGCAGGCGCCCTGGTTGTGGAACGAAGAGAAGAAGGTGTTCCTCTCCACCGAAGATGAAGAGTCCATGGGCCACAAGCTTGACTACATCATCAAGCGGGGCCTGGGCGGGGTCATGTTCTGGGAGATGGCGGGTGACTACGCCTTCGATCCGGCCAAGAACGAGTACGGCATGGGCAGCACGCTGACCACGCTCGCCTACGAGAAGTTTGCCAAGGCGACCAAGTACAACACCAAGCAGAACGATCTGGCGGCGCCAACCGCCCAGCTCGACATCGCGGTGAGCCTCTCCGGCTTCAAGGAGGGGGATTCCAACTACCCGATCAATCCGACCCTGAAGCTTACCAACAACTCGACCCAGACCATTCCGGGCGGTACTCGCATCGAGTTCCTGGTGCCTACCTCCACCTCCGACACCATCACCGACCAAAGCGGGATGGGGCTGAAAGTGGTGGAGAGCGGTGGCAACCAGAACTCCGACGGCATCGTGGGCGAGAAGGACTTCCACAAGGCGGCCTTTACGCTGCCGACCTGGAAGGCGTGGGCGCCGGGCAGCGACGTGGAAGTGGCGATGACCTACTATCTGCCGGCCGCCGGTGTGCCGAGCGGTATCCGCATCATCAGCGGCACCCAGACTGCGGGCCTCAAGGCTGAGTTCCCGACCCTGCCGGAGGCCGTGCTGGGCAGCAATGGTGGCGGTGAGAACCCGGGCGGCGCCACCTGCAGCAGCCAGAACGTCAACCCGGCCTCCTACAAGGCTTACCCAAACTGGCCGCAGGGGGATCATGCCAATGGTGGTGATCGCATCACCCATAACAAGATTGTGTGGCAGGCCAACTGGTGGACCAGCAGCGAGCCCAAGGCAAGCGACGGCAGCTGGAAGTCTGTCTGTAGTTATTGATTTTAAAATCAATGATATAAGTGAGGCTTCGGCCTCACTTTTTTTATCTGGTTGGTCACTCTGGTTGAAAATGCGCCTGCCCTTCCTGGCAGGCAGCCTCTATACTAGAGTCGATTAATAATCAGATGGATATCAGCGTATGGCGAGTATATTGGATTCCGTTGATCAACGAACTCAACTGGTGGGGGAAAACCGCCTTGAGTTGTTGATGTTTCGTCTCGGCACCCGCCAGATGTTCGCCATCAACGTCTTCAAGGTGAGGGAAGTGGTGAAGTTGCCCCATCTCAGCAAGATGCCGGGCTCCCATCACAATATCAGCGGGGTGGCCAATATCCGCGGCACCTCGATCCCGGTGATCAACCTGCGCAGTGCCATTGGTATGCGCCCCATGCCCATCGACAGTGAATCAAACCTCATCATCACCGAATACAACCGCACCATTCAGGGCTTTCTGGTGGGGCAGGTGGCCAATATCGTCAACATGACCTGGAAGGATATCTTGCCACCGCCGCGCTCCGCCGGGCGCGCCAATTACCTCACCGCCATCACCCGCATTCCGGAAGATGGCGTCGATCAGATTGTCGAGATCATCGATGTGGAGAAGGTGTTGGCGGAGATCATCACCTATGACATCCGCATCTCCGAAGAGGTGCTGGATCGGGAGATCCTGCCCGAGATGCACGGCCGCAAGGTGCTGATCGTCGATGATTCCAGCACCGCCCGTACCCAGGTGCGTGAGACTCTTGGCCAGCTGGGACTCGAGGTTATCGAGTGTCAGGATGGCTTGCAGGCGCTGACCCTGCTCAAGGGGTGGTGCGATGCTGGCAAGAAGGTGACCAACGAGATCCTGCTGATGATCACCGATGCCGAGATGCCTGAGATGGACGGCTACCGGCTGACCCACGAGGTGCGCAGTGATCCGCGCATGTCCGATCTCTTTATCACCCTCAATACCTCCCTGAGCGGCAACTTCAACGAAGCCATGGTCAAGAAGGTGGGTTGTGATCGCTTTATCTCCAAGTTCCAGCCCGACCTGCTGGTGGGCGTTGCGCAGGAGAGGTTGCGTCAGGTGTTGGGAAACTAACCGATACCAATCCACTGGTGAACCATAACAACGGGAAGCTCGGGAGATGCCGTAAGCGCCGGTAACTCTCTGGCACCTATTCCAATACTGCCAAATCCCCATTCTGGATGTTAAACGGCGAATATTTGTTCTGGCTGCTGATGATGGCGCCATCGTCGAATACCTGCACCACTTCGAACAGGCCGTCGGCTGGGTTGCGCATCATGCGGGACTTGCCGTAGGGGTCGATGAAGTCGGCGTTGTGCTGGATCCTGAACTGGTCGCCGAGTTTGACGCCGTTGCGCCGCCCCAGATTGATGTAGGGGCCACGTTCGTTCTGGCCTACCACCCGGGCGGTGACCGGGGCGCAGGTGAGCTGGGCTACCAGATCTTGAGCCGCCTGCTGCAACTGGTAGTTGACCTCCTGGCCATAGCTCGATTGCCAGAACTGGCCGCTGCTGCTGCCCACCTGTTCCCGCTTGCCAAAGGTCCAGGTGGCACGTCCTTCGTAGACCTTGCGGTTGATCAGACTGCCGTTAATACCGTCGAACAGGTAGAGCTGCATGCGAAAGTTGCGCACCGGATCCTCATACCAGCTGGTCAGCTGGTTGCCCTGCGGCTCTATGGAGAGATCGTCGATGCTGCCGAGCACCAGATACTGGCTGTCGGTACGCAGGCTGAGCGCCTTGATCTCCTCGAGGGCGCTGCGATCCCCCTGTTGCAGATGGAGCGGATCGATGCGCAGGTTTTCATCCAGCCACTGGCGCACCGCGACCCCTTGCGGCGCATTGGCGAGGGTCTCGAACAGTCGTCGCGAGAGGTTTTCCGGCATGTCGTCCATGGCGCCGTAGCTGGCTTGGTCCGGATAGCGCATTCGCAGCCTGACCAGTGTCAAATCCTTGGCGAAGTGCTGGGTCTGGCAGATCTGGCGTTCGGCCTGAATGTCGGCCACCAGGGTGATGTACATGCGGCCGTTGCGCACCTCTTCCCGCTTGAGCCGGTATTGGCGAATGTCGCCGCCGGAGCGGATCTGGATCTGCTCGGATCGCAGGCTGCCATTTTCCAGACGCTGGACGCTGGAAACGGCCGCGCCGCTGGCCAGCAGCGCCTGACGCAGGGCGTCGCGGGTCGCCTGCTCGCGGGCATAGACCTCATCGCCCCCCAGAATGGCGGCGCTGCCCTGCGCTTCGATAAGCTCGGCTCGGGCGCTCAGGCTGGCCAGCAGCAGGGTCAACAGCAGTGGTAATTTCATAGCAGATACCTTGAGTTGGCGGGCAGCCGCGCCATTTTGAGGAAATGGCGCCTGCTGGCCGACATGGATCACAACACGTTCCAAGTGGCAGCGCACGTTGGCGCTGACGATGTCCATTAAAAAAGCAAGAATCATGCCTCATTCCCGGCTCAAGCTTTGTCCGGCGCGTCCGATAACAAATCAGGTGCAGATACAGGAAAGGTATCCATGAACAAACTCATCACGGCGTTGGCGCTCGCCCTGGCATTGACCGGATGCGGCTCCGACCCTATCAATCGAGATCAGGGTGACCCCCGCCAGGCGGCGCAGGGGATGGAGCTCAACTGGCTGGTGGCGCGCATGACCGATCAGTTGATGGAGCGCAAATCACTGACCACCCTGACCGAGCCCATCGCGGTGGCCTCTTTCGTCGATCTCGATACCCTGCAGGATACTAACTGGATGGGGCAGCAGATTGAGGAGAGCTTTATCTACGAGCTCAACCGCCGCGGCGAGGTGGTGGTGGACTTCAAGCTGACCGGTAGCATCAAGGTGACGCCGCAGGGGGACTTCGTGCTGAGCCGCAACTATAAGGAGCTCTCTTCCCGTTTGCCGATCTCCCGCATTCTGGTCGGCACCTTCAGCCGCAATAGCAAGGGGATCCTGGTCAACGCCCGCGTTATCGACATGCGCACCAAGATGGTGGAGACCACAGCCCAGAGCCTGATCCCGCAAAAATATCTGTTCGGTGCCAACAACTCGTTTGGTCGGGCATCGATCAATCGCGGTTATCTGATGCGTGACAGTCAGGCTAGGCCGGGCGGTCATCTAGTCAACCTGACCCCGTGAGGAGCGAGTCATGAAGATCCTGTTTGGTTGCCTGTTGGCTCTCTTGCTCACCGGTTGCAGCGGTAACCGGGTGGTGGATTACACCCAGGGTGGCAAGCCCGATGATTTTCCGGTGCTCAAGGCGGTGGGTTATGCGGTGATCGACATCCAGCCCGGCCCCTCCCAGCCGGAGAAGATGCTGCAAGCCATTCGCGCCTCCAAGATGGATGCCTATCGCGAGCTGGCCGAGCAGCTCAATGGTCAGCAGGTGCGCGGTCAGAGCAGCTACCGCGATCTGACCCAGACCTCCAACTCGCTGGATGTGTCGGTCGCTGGTGTGGTGCGTGGTGCCCGGGTGGTTGCCTCCTATCCGCGCGGCAACACCTATGCCACCGAGATGGAGCTCGATACCCGTGCCCTCTACAACATCAATCAGTTGATGGCTGGTCAGTTCTGAGTTGATTGTCTGACCTGAAAACAGGCATCAACACAGGCATGTCTAGTCCTGAAATAGGTTTACACATTTTCAACTAGCATTTCTCTACTCAGAACCCCCTATGTACCGCATCGG
>NZ_JAAKTL010000041.1:0-10949 GCF_049174415.1 Aeromonas sp. 601039 | reverse complement strand
AGAAGTGAAACGCGGTAGCGCCGATGGTAGTGTGGCATTCGCCATGCGAGAGTAGGACACTGCCAGGCACCCAATTTAAGAACCCCGCTCATCGAGCGGGGTTTTTTATTACCTGAAACTCAGAAGGTAGCCTGATTTTTTACCGGCCCTATCTCCTTTCCTCTGTTCTTATTGTTACTCGGAGCTGCTTTCTGGTTCCACAAATAGCCTGATGTTCCGCTTGGTACTCTTTCTTCACTGAACCGCTGTCGCTCTGTATGGCGGCTCTGGCGTAGTCATGATCCACGAATCCTATGCTCGCCCGTACGCTACGATCTCTTGCTTGCGATCTTTCCTGGGCATCTGCGTCCTGTGTTAGCTGAAGTCTTTCTTTTTGAGCCCTCTGTTTGTCCATGATTTTGTTAGTCGCCCACTGACGTTATGCCAGAGAGTGTGTTGGCTGTGCTAACACGCAGGCGCAGTGGTTGCTGCTTTGGGTCCTTGTTGTTTGGGATAATAAGGAATTGGGAAGGGATACCCGCAGGAACGCAGAGGTTAGATGTTGGTAGGGGATCTTGTGGTGGCTATTGAGCCTGCAGGTGGGAAAATTAATGGGGGCGCTGAAGAAGGCTAATGTGTTGAGATCTATGAGGAATGACAAATCGGAGGCAAATAAAAAGCCCACGCAACATGGTTGCATGGGCTCGGTATGAATGGCGGAGGAGGTGGGATTTGAACCCACGGATGGTCGCCCATCGCCGGTTTTCAAGACCGGTGCATTCAGCCGCTCTGCCACCCCTCCGCAGCAGTGCGGCGAATATTACCATGCTGATCCGGCTTGTAAATCCCTGTCCGGTTTGATTGCTGGTTAATTGCGCTAAATGACATGAAAAAGTGGCAATCATGGCTCATCAAGCGCTTTTTTGGCCAGATAGCTTGACTTGAAAACAGACTCAACCACTATAGTGGCCTCTATCATATCCTCTGCAAGATAACGTTATGACTATTAAAAATGCCCTGTTTTGCGCGCTGGCTGGCGTGACCCTGCTGGCGACGCCGGTACATGCAAGCGAGCTGACCAAAAGCGATGTCGAGCAAATCGTTCGCGACTATCTGGTCAAGAATCCCGAGATCCTGGTCGAGATGTCCAATGCACTGCGTGCCAAGCAGGAGAGCCAGCAGGCCGAGAGTGACAAGGTGCTGATCAAGGCTCACTCCAAGCAGCTTTATGCCAATCAGGATCCCGAGATGGGGAATCCGAAGGCGTCGCTGACTATTGTGGAGTTTTTTGATTACAACTGCGGTTACTGCAAACGGGCCCATCCGCTGGTCAAGCAGCTGATGGCGGAAGACAAAGACATCCGGTACATCTACAAGCAGTTCCCCATTCTGAGCGAGTCCTCCTACTTCGCAGCCCGTGCTGCGCTGGCGGTCCAGCTGGGTCAGCCTGACAAATACCAGGCGTTCCACGAGAAGCTCTATAGCCATCAGGGCCCGCTCGCTGATGAAGCACAGGTTAAGCAGTTGGCTGTGGCGGCTGGTGTGGACTGGAGCAAGGTGGAGGCCAAGATCAAGGATGGCAGCATTGATCAGAACCTCGGTACCAACCGTGCCCTTGCTGAAGCGCTCGGTATCTCCGGTACCCCGGCCTTCATCATCGGTGATCAGATCCTGCGCGGTGCTCCCCGTGATCTGGCCAGCCTGAAGGGGTTTATCAAGGACGTGCGTGCCGGCAAGAGCATTCAATAAGCGGTTGTCATGGTCGAGGGCCCTGCGCCCCGGCCAGATACAGAAAGAGGGTCGGTATCACTACCGGCCCTCTTTTTTATTATGTCCTTTGGCACAAGTGGTCGTCGCGAAAGGACCATAACAACGTGCTCAGGACCCGGCCTGTTGGCCTCAGTAACAAGTATTAGCAGAGTCGTTCGGAGTCTATTGATAAATATTTCACCTCGCAGAGGCGTGTCGTGAGCATTGCTTAATTCCGGTCAAGATTTTTTCTGCTGCTTGTCTTAGAATCGCCGCCCGTTGCAGGAGAAACCCCTATGTTAGTTGATATTTTACGGCTGGTTTTTATAGCCGGAGGCCTCGTATTCATCTTTATGCTGGTACAAGCCTGCTGGCGGAAGAAGCAGAGTGGAGCCTTTGAGGCGACCCCCTTCTGGCCGGTGGCGTTGATCGGTGGGGTTGCCAACTTCCTCGATACCCTGGGGGTGGGCAGCTTTGCGGTAAAGACCGCCTGCTACAAGCAGTTCAAGCTGATCGATGATCGGGTACTGCCGGGTACCCTCAATGGGCAGTGCGTGCTGCCGACCGTGACTCAGTCGCTGATCTTCGTCGGTGCAGTCGCAGTGGAGCCGCTGACGCTGATCAGCATGATGATGGCCGCCGCAGCTGGCGCGGCCTGGGGCGCTCGTCATGTGGCCTCGTTTGATCGGCAGACCATCCGGTTGGTGATGGCTATCTCCTTACTGGTCGTTGCAGGGCTTATCTTTGCCGGTCTGCTGGGGCTTTTCCCTGTAGGCGGCGATGCGATGGGGCTCAGCGGCTACAAGCTGGCGATCGCCCTGCTTGGCAATTTCATCTTCGGGGTGCTGATGAATGTCGGTATCGGCCTGTTTGCTCCCTGCATGACGCTGGTTTATCTGCTGGGGATGAATCCGCTGGCGGCGTTTCCCATCATGATGGGCTCCACCGCCGTGCTTAGCGTTTTCTCCGCAGGCACCTTTATCCGTAAAGGGGCGTTCGATGCCAAGGCGGTGCTGGCGGTAGCCATCTTTGGCCCCATCGGTGTGGTGCTGGCCGCCATGCTGGTCAAATCCATGGATATGGAGATGCTGAAGTGGCTGGTTGCCTTTATCGTCATCTATACCTCCTGGACCATGTACGCTTCTTGGCGGGCGGCGCGTCGCTCCCCTGTGCAGCTAACGTTGGAGAGCGCAGGCTAGCCTGTACCAGTGCCGCTTCAGCCTTGGCCCCCAGATAGACATAGAGGCCAAGCGCCAGCAGCAACCCCACCGCACACCCCATCACCCCGACCGCAGGCCAGAGCAGCTCGCTCTGGCCGAGCGAACCCTTGAACAGCAGCAACAGCCCCTCGATGGAGACCGCGATCAGAATGGCGGCGATAAAGCGAGTGATGGTGCGGCGAATGGCGCTGTGGCGGAAGATATCCTTATGCAGCAGTACCTCCTCTTCCAGAATGGTCTTGCCCAGATCGAACACCGCCAGTGCCAGCGTCAGGAAGATGATGGCGCTAAAGGCGCCGAGCTGGTTCTGCTGCTCGCCGCACAACAGCTGGTAGATCTGCTCCAGCCCGTGCCAGATGAGCGTCGCGACGATGAGAAACAGCGCCATGCTCAGCACCACATAGACCGCCTTGAACCAAGGCATGGCGCGGCGGCGCTCCCTGTCTCCCATCAACCAGCCAATCAGCTGATTCAGACAGACGGTGATCTCTCGTCCTTGCCCCTGCACGATAAGGTGCAACCGGTTATGGGCGGCCGGTGCCGCAGGCTGGATGCATATCGGCCCCTGATAGTGGTCAATGCTGACCACAAAGGGATACCCCTTGAGCGAGACAAGGGGGGCGCTGAGCAGACCCTGCAGTAGCGGGGTCAGCTCTTCCTGATACTCCTGATAGCGCCGCAGCACATCGATGGGGCTCATCTCTGCCATATGGACCTCGGTGACGTGGGCTCTTGTGGTGAATGTGCAAATAGTGGGCCTGCTTTATGACAGGGATGGCGGGGTAAGTTGCACCAGAGGATGACAAAACGACGGATGATGAAGGGGGAATGCACCAGAAATGGGCGTATCGAAGAGCTGTGTGGTGATGAATGCACTGCAATAGAAAAGGGCCCGTGACGGGCCCTTTGCGACAACCAGCGGCGATTTAGCCAGCCAGCTTGGCGAAGCTGCGCTCGGCGGCCGCCAGAGTGTGTTCAATCTCCTTGTCGCCGTGAGCCAGTGACAGGAAGCCAGCCTCGTAGGCGCTCGGCGCCAGATAGACGCCCTCTTCCAGCATGAGATGGTAGAAGCGCTTGAAGCGTTCCATATCGCAGCGAGTGACCTGCTCGTAGCGGGTGATTTCGGGCTCGTCGGTGAAGAAGAAGCCGAACATGCCGCCCACATAGTTGATGGCGAGCGGGATACCGTGTTTGGCTGCGGCCGCCTTCAGTCCCTCGGCAACACGAGCTGTTTTGGCGCTCAGCTGCTCATAGAGACCCGGCTCCAGCAGCAGATCCAGCATGGTCAGACCGGCCGCCATGGCCACCGGGTTGCCGGAGAGAGTTCCTGCCTGATAGACAGGGCCAGTCGGGGCGATGTGCTGCATCACCTTCTTCTTGCCGCCGAAGGCACCTACCGGCATGCCGGCACCGATGATCTTGCCGAGGGTGGTGAGATCCGGGTCGATGTTGTAGTGGCCCTGGGCACCGCGCAGGGAGACGCGGAAGCCGGTCATCACCTCGTCCAGGATCAGCAGGGCACCGAACTCGTCACAGATGGCGCGCAGCCCTTCTAGGAAGCCGGGCACCGGCGGAATGCAGTTCATGTTGCCTGCGACCGGCTCGACGATGATACAGGCGATCTCGCTGCCGTACTGAGTGAAGGCTTCACGCACCGAATCCAGATCGTTGAAGACGCTGGTCAGGGTGTGCTTGGCGAAATCGGCCGGAACGCCCGGGCTGTTGGGTTGACCCAGGGTCAGGGCGCCGGAACCGGCCTTGACCAGCAGGGAGTCGGCGTGGCCGTGGTAGCAGCCCTCGAATTTGACGATCTTGTCGCGGCCGGTGTAGCCACGGGCCAGACGGATGGCACTCATGGTGGCTTCGGTGCCGGAGTTGACCATCCGCACCTGCTCCATGGAGGGGACAATCTGGCGGACTTTCTCGGCCATCAGCACTTCGATCTCGGTCGGCGCACCGTAGCTCAGCCCCTTCTCAACGGCCTTGATGACGGCGGTTTTGATGGCCGGGTGGTTGTGACCCAGCAGCATGGGGCCCCAGGAGCCGATGTAATCCACGTAGGCCTGACCATCCACATCATAGAGATAGGCGCCATCGGCGTGATCGATGAAGCGGGGCGTGCCGCCGACCCCATTGAAGGCGCGGACCGGTGAGTTGACGCCACCCGGAATGGTCTGGCGGGCCTGTTCAAACAGCTGATCTGATTTTGACATGGATCATCCTTAATGGGATTTTGGTCGTCACACAAGGGATTGCAGCCGATTGAGACTCGGCAGGCCGGAGCATCAGGAGTATGCTTTGCGCTCTCGCCACCCGGACTCTCGGTCTGCTCCCGTGACAAAAATTTAACGGGCCGACTATAGCAGAAAGCCCCAGCCCTGGGCAGCCGAGCAACGCGCCGGGTGATCCTGATCTCAGCTAGCTGACGATATGGTTTTTCCAAGTTGGTGTAACAAGATGGCGCAACAAGCTCTCTCCTCTGAAGCCGATACCTCTTCGCGGGGGCCGCTTTCCCGCATTATCCGGCAAGACAAGATGCCCTTGCTGGTGCTGCTGCTGGCGGCGCTGGTCGGCACCCTGGCCGGACTGGTGTGCGGCCTGTTCGAATCTGGTGTCCACTGGCTGGCAGAACAACGTATCGCCTTGCTGGCAGACCGTCCCTGGTGGCAGCTCGGTCTGCTTGGCTTTGGCTTCAGCGCCTTGCTGGGATTTGTCGGTTACTTCCTCACTCATACCTTTGCCCCGGAAGCGGGTGGTTCCGGCATTCCCGAGATCGAGGGGGCGATGGACGATCTGCGCCCGGTGCGGTGGTGGCGAGTGTTGCCGGTCAAGTTCTTCGGCGGCATCTGTACCCTGAGCTCCGGTATGGTGCTGGGGCGGGAGGGACCTTCGGTACAGATCGGCGGCAACCTCGGCAAGATGGTGGCGGATATCTTCCGACTGCCCAAGGAACATGGCCATGCCCTGTTGGCCGCCGGTGCGGCGGGCGGTCTGGCTGCTGCCTTCAATGCGCCGCTGGCGGGCATCCTGTTCGTGATGGAGGAGATGCGGCCGCAGTTTCGCTACTCCTTTCTGGCCATCAAGGCGGTGGGGATCTCCGCCATCATGGCGACCTTGATGTTGCAGAACATGAAAGGGCAGGGGGCGGTGATCACTCTACCCCACTACGATGCGCCAGCCCTCAAGGCGCTCTGGCTGTTCCTCTTTATGGGGGCCACCTTCGGGGTGCTCGGTTTTGTCTTCAACAAGCTGGTGCTGGCCTGTCAGGATGGCTATCTGGCGCTGCATCAGAACAAGCGCCACCGTTTCGTGGCCATCGGCATGCTGGTCGCCGGAACGTTTGGCGTGCTGTCGCTGTTTGCTCCTTCGGTGACGGGCGGCGGCACAGAGCTTATTCCTCATCTGATGGGGGATGAGTATGCGATGGCGACCCTGTTCCTCATCTTCTCGGTGCGGCTGGTCGCGACCCTCATCTGCTTCTGCTCCGGTGCCCCGGGCGGGGTGTTTGCGCCGACCCTGGCGTTGGGCACCTTGTTTGGCGTGGTGTTTGGCCATCTGTTTCATGCGGCGTTTCCGGAGCTTGGCATCGAGCCCGGCGCCTTTGCCATCGCCGGAATGGGGGCTCTCTTTGCTGCCACCGTGCGCGCCCCCATCACGGGTATCGTGCTGGTCACCGAGATGACCGACAACTATCAGCTGATCCTGCCGATGATGATTACCACAGTCGGGGCGACTCTGGTTGCCCAGTGGCTGGGTGGCCGGCCCATCTATTCCCAGATCCTGGAGCGAACTTTACGGCTCGCCGCGCGTCAAAAGCGGGGTGATGGCAGTGCCACGGCCAGTTAATTTTTCCCTTTATCGCCTTTGGCCCCGGTCAGGGCGGTATAGTGAAGGGAGAGGCGCTGCCGTAAATGGCGTGATAACGGGATGAGGGGCTATGTCCAATCTATTGAAGTTATTGGTCGTGTTAGCCGTTGGCGGGCTCATTGGTTACTTTGTCGGTAACCGTCAGGAGCTGGCCCAGAGCAGTCTGTTGGTGGTACAGCAGGAGACGCTGGATCGTCAGGGCAAGGCTATCGGCCAGCTCAAGACCGAATTGGGGGTGAAAGATACCCAGCTGGCGACCCAGAAAGCGGCCTTCGAGCAGTTGCAGACCACCCTGAAGAGTCAGGAGGCGCAGGTGCAGGAGCTCAAACGCCAGTTGGCCTTTTTCGAGCGGATCATGCGCCCCACCGGCGAACAGGTGGGGGTGGTGATCGACAACCTGACCCTGCAGGAGACCAGCATTCCCGGTCGTTACCACTACCGTCTCGCCCTGACCCAGCCCGCCAAAAAGCGGGAGCTGTTCCGTGGTCAGGTGCAGATCCGGGTCGAGGGGAGTCTGGCTGACAAGCCGAAGACGCTAACCGGCCGCGATCTCGGGATGAAGGTGAGCGAGTGGCGTTATGCCCTGCGTTATTTCCAGCTGCTGGAAGGGAATTGGCAGTTGCCGGAAGGCTTTGTGCCGGATCGGATCCGTGTCACCATCAACAAGGATGGCAGGCAACCGGCGCAAGAGCTGCTGGTTGAGTGGGGCGAGGTGATCAAGCCGCTGGTCGCCGCACCGCCTGCTCCGGTTCCCGCTGCCGGTTAAACGTGGTGAATACTTGAACTGAATGGTCGGGTATTGGATAATTTCGCGGTTTCCATGTTTGTGGATCTAATGGTTGTGAGGTCAGTAATGAGTGCAGTAGCAGAAGCCCCGCTGCCCATCCAGATGACGGATGCGGCGGCCAACAAGGTGAAGAACCTGATCACCGAGGAAGAGAATCCCGAGCTGAAGCTGCGGGTATACATCACGGGTGGGGGCTGCTCCGGTTTCCAGTATGGCTTTACCTTTGATGAGAAGATCAACGACGGAGACACCGTAGTCGAGAAGAATGGCGTCACCATGGTGATCGATCCCATGAGTCTGCAATATCTGGTAGGCGGCAGTGTGGATTACACCGAGGGTCTGGAAGGTTCGCGCTTCACCGTGACCAACCCCAATGCCACCACGACCTGTGGCTGTGGCTCCAGCTTCTCCATCTGATCGGCATTATCGGTCTGATGACACGGCTCTCGGCAACGAGGGCTGTTTTTGTTTGTGGGCTCTGGGATGACGGTAAAACAGCATCCCCCCTGAAACAACAAAGGCGCCTTGGTGGCGCCTTTGTTGTTTCAGGATGGCTTAGCGGGAGCTTGCCGCCGCGACCAGCGGGGTCCGGTTCACTGCCTTGCCCATGTAGGCGAGGGTGATGGTCACAATGATGCAGGTGAAGCTCAGCCACATGTAGGGCAGGTAGTCGAGGGTTGCGACTCCTAAAACCCCTGCCATGAAGATGCCGTTGTCGCTCCAGGGCACCATGCCGCAGGTGAGGGTGCCGCCAAACTCGGCGTTGCGAGAGAGGTTCTTGCGCGCCAGTCCCAGTCGGTCGTAGTTCTTGGCCATGATCTTGGGAGTCAGGATCAGCGACACATACATGGCTGAGCCGAACACGTTGGCCAGAAACGCGGTGCCGATGGTGTGGCTGGTCAGGCTGCCGACGCTCTTGATGCGCTTCTCGAAGGCGCTGGCGATCACTTCCAGAATGCCGACCTTCTCCAGCAGGCCGCCAAACCCGAGACCGAAGATGATGACCGCGACCGAGCCCAGCATGGACTCCATGCCGCCGCGACCGAGAATGTTGTCGATAAAATCGATGCCGGAGGTGATGGCAAACGGACTATAAGCTGAGTGCATCGCTTTGACCGGATCCATGCCCTGGAAGGCGATGGCCCAGATCAGGCCCAGCAGGGCGCCGAAGCTGATCACCGGGAAGGCGGGCTTGCGGTTGGCCAGCAGACCCAGCACCAGCACCACGGGGACTATGGCCAGCGGGGTGATGTTGAACTGGTTGTCGAGAGCCTCCATCACCAGATTGACCTGCTCCAGGCTGACATTGCCCGAATACTGCATGCCCACCACGGTGAACAGCACGGCGGTGATGACATAGGAGAGCAGGCTGATAGGCAGCATCCCCTTGATATGCTCCACCACGTCGACGTTGGACATGGTCGAAGCCAGCACTACTGAGTCGGAGAGCGGAGAGAGCTTGTCACCAAAATAGACGCCGGAGAGCACGGCACCGGCTACCAGCGGCGCAGGCACGCCGAGGCTGTGGCCGATCCCCATCATGGCGATACCGGCGGTGGCGGCAGAGCCCCAGGAGGTGCCGGTGGCCAGCGAGGTCAGGGAGCAGATGATCAGGGTCGCCAGCAGGAAGATGGACGGGTGAATCACCTTGAGGCCGAAGTAGATGATGCTGGGGACTATGCCACCGGCAATCCAGGTGCCGACCAGAGCACCGACGGAGACCAGGATCAGGATGGCCCCCATTCCCTTGGCAACGCCGTCAACGGCTGCCTGTTCCAGGGATTTGTAATCGTGGCCGAGTTTGATGCCAAGCCCCATGATGACGAACCAGGCGATGAACAACGCCAACTGGATCGGCAGATCGAGCACGCTGGTGAACGAGAATGCCAGGGCCAGGAAAATGGCCAGACAGGCAAACACCTGTGCCATGCCCGGTAGTCGGATGTGGTTTTGTTGGTTTTGCATAGATACTTCCTAAACTCTTGCTCGCCAAGGTCACTCCCTCTCGTCCTGTGGATACATCGATCCCGAGGAGGCAACCCAAAAAGAGGCCGCAATCTACCACAAACCCGGCGGGTTAAAGCCCCATCAAATTGGCAAAAATGCACATTTGATTGAAAAAATCACAAATTAGTTGATCTCATAACCCGTTTTTGAGCGGCCTGTTGACACAAGGGGTCACATACGAATCCCGCTTGTGACGCCACTTGCATCCCCAGTAGATGAAGATGATAATTATTATCAATTGTTGATTGGGGAGAAAACAATGCGCTGGATATTGCGGGGTATGATGTTGCTGGTGGCGGTGGCTGTACTCGCATGGGGTCAGGATAAAGAGTACGGCACCTGGAGTGCCGGTTTTCTGCTGGCTGCCTGGGTGATGCTGGAGCCCGGATTGCGCCCCGCCTTGATCTTGCTGCCAGTGGCCGGGTTGACCGGTATCGTTACCCTGCTCTGGCAGCAGCCCTGGTTATGAGCTTTTGACGGGAGCCTGCTTGATCTTCTGCTGTGCCACCTTGAGTGATTCGACCACCAGTTTCTCCATTTCGGTGCGCTTGGCGTCGGTCAGGAAGTAGATCATGTCGACATTGTGGCGAATATAGTGGGCCGGAAGCTGGTTGAGGGTGAGGCAGCAGAGGTCGGCCATCTGATCGCTGTTTAGCTTTTGCTGCAGCCCCTGTTTCTCAATCTCCTTGAGCACCAGATGTTCGTAAAAGTTGTGAATGTCGGTATCCAGTATCATATGCGTTCCTTGGCATGACGATGAGCGGTGAGTCGTCAAAAGCATAGCCATAACAAGGAGTAAAAACAAAAGGCCCATCACTTTCGTGATGGGCCTTTTGCGTAATGAATGGTGCGAAGAGAGGGACTCGAACCCTCACATCCGTGGGACACTAACACCTGAAGCTAGCGCGTCTACCAATTCCGCCACCTTCGCACACTGATTTTCTCCAGCTGGTTTTTAAATGCGGTTGGAGCGCATTGCTCTGTTTTTACATGTCAGAATCATGGTGCGAAGAGAGGGACTCGAACCCTCACACCCGGGGGGCACTAACACCTGAAGCTAGCGCGTCTACCAATTCCGCCACCTTCGCACATTCGGGTTTCCAGTCTGGATTTACATGCTGTCTGGATAAAGCATGGTGCGAAGAGAGGGACTCGAACCCTCACATCCGTGGGACACTAACACCTGAAGCTAGCGCGTCTACCAATTCCGCCACCTTCGCACATTGTGTTACCAGTTTTGATTTACATGCTGTCTGGAGAAGCATGGTGCGAAGAGAGGGACTCGAACCCTCACACCCGGGGGGCACTAACACCTGAAGCTAGCGCGTCTACCAATTCCG
>NZ_JAAKTL010000040.1:0-11624 GCF_049174415.1 Aeromonas sp. 601039 | reverse complement strand
GCCCGTAGCTCAGCTGGATAGAGTACCTGGCTACGAACCAGGTGGTCAGAGGTTCGAATCCTCTCGGGCGCACCATACAGACAGCCCCGACTTCGGTCGGGGCTGTTTTTTTATGGGCGATATTTAGCTTTTGGTGCGGATCCCCGTGCGCTGTTGCGGGTGGATCGCCCGTTTACCTGGCTGTTCTTGTCCTCATTTCTTCCCCTTTCTGTGATTGCGCACAGTTCTTCTGAACGGTGCAAACCCTTGCCACCCTTTGTCTCATCTATAGGCGCGCTGTATGCCTGCTGTTGCAACGGCAGATGCCGGGCCACTCATCACTCAAGGTTCGCTCATCAACATCCTGCAAGGCCTGCTGAGGCGTTCTGCAGGCGATAAAAAAGGATGCCGCAGCATCCTTTTTTGTCGAGATATTTACTCAGCTTTTCAACCATTTGCGAATGCGGTTGGCATCGCCTATGGGAGTGCGTTTGCCCACCGAGTTGAGCAGCACGATGGCGAGCTCGCGGCTGTCCGGTTTAGCGCGCATTACCAGACAGCGCCCCGCTTCGTCAGTGAAGCCGGTCTTGGAGAGGCGTACGTCCCAATCCGGGTTTTTCACCAGCGGGTTGGTGTTGTTGAACATCAGGCTGTAGGCGGGGGCGCTGAAGCGCATCTCCCGGTTCTCATCCTGAGTGAACTGACGGATCAGCGGCTGACGATAGGCGGCGGCGGCCAGCTTGCCGAGATCCTGGGCGGTGGAGACGTTGCGGGTGGAGAGGCCGGTGGAGTCGTAGAAGTGGGTATTTCGCATATCCAGCTGTCTGGCCTTGTTGTTCATGGCCCGCACGAAGGCGCTGCGACCGCCCGGATAGTGACGCGCCAGTGCCGAGGCCATCCGGTTTTCGGAGGACATCAGCGCCAGATGCAGGGCGTCGCGGCGGGTCACCTTGGTGCCCATGCGGATGCGGGAGTGAGTGTGTTTGACCCGATCCAGATCGTTCTTGTCGACCGTAATGGTCTGGTTGAGATTCTGCTTGGCATCCAGCACCACCAGCGCTGTCATCAGCTTGGTGAGAGAGGCGATGGGACGCACCTTGGTGGCATTCTTCTGGTAGAGCGTCTTGCCCGTTTTTACATCCACGACCAGGGCGCTGCTCGAGCGTACTTCCAGTTTGGCTGGGTTGGGTGCCGCGTTGACCGCAGGCAATCCCAGCATTCCCATCAACCCGACAACCAGCGCTGCTGCGCGAATCCGACACCACATACAACCGACTCCGTTCCCATCCAAAAAAAGGCGCTAGATTCACTCATTTTTACCCCAGCTTTACAAGGGCCGAGCGGGACTATTTCTGCTATTTGCGCAAAATAGGCGATCAAAAAAGCCCTCTGGCGAGGGCTTTCAGGTCGGGCGTTGGGCGAGGGGTCAATCCCGCGGCTGCGCGGCCCTGCGTTTGCTGATCCAGCGCCAGACCAGCGCCACCATGCCACCCAGCAGCAGGGCCACCGGCAGATAGATGATGATGTTGAAGAACTGGGTCTGGTATTCGGCGGCCAGCTTGGTGTGGCTCAGGTAGTAGCCAAACCCGACCAGCGGGCAGATCCACATGATGGAGCTGATCAGATTGACGATGAGAAAGCGCCCCTGGGGCAGTTCGGTGGCACCCACTATATAGGGGTAGGCGGTGCGCACGAAGGCGATATAGCGCGCGGTGATCAGGGTGATGATCCCGTACTTGTCCAGCAGGTGGTAGACCTTCTGCTGGTGTCGCTCTTCCACATGGGACATCAGCCGATGGTAGAGCTGGGTGTGGCCGAGAAAGCGCCCCTGCATGTAACCGAGCCAGGTGCCGACAAAGGTAGCCATGATCAACAGCGGGATCACCCCGAGAGACAATACATCCTGATAGATGAGCACGCCGGTGAGGATCAGCAGGCTGTCACCGGGCAGAAAGGCGGTAGGGATGAATCCGTTTTCCAGTACCAGAAACGTCAGAATCACACCACAGATCATGAAGGCCATCTTGGGATCGGAAAGTGTGTTCAGATCGTGATTCATAAAGGCGTGAGCCAGTTGGTAAAACTGCTCCATACTTGCAAACTCCGCAGGTTAGCTGGGTTGATCGGTCAAGGGCATGGCGAGCACCTTGTCGATGCGCAGGCCATCCATGTCAACAATTTCCAGTTGCCACTGTTCCAGTGTCACCAGGTCTCCGGTTTGTGGAACACGACCAAGGAGCAGCATGATAAGCCCTCCGAGGGTGTGATAGTGATGTTTTTCTTCTTCTGGCAGACGAACCAGCTCCAGACAGTCCTTCAACTCCGGCAACGGGATCAGGCCATCGAGCAGCCAGCTGCCGTCGGCGCGCCGGAAGGCCCAGTTGTCCTCGCCATCCTCCTGCTGGAAATCCCCCGCCAGCGCCTCCAGCAGATCCTGCTGGGTGACCAGCCCCTGCAACTCGCCATATTCGTCCACCACCAGCGCCATCTGTTCGCTGTGGGTGCGGAAGTGGTTGAGCAGCTCGACGCCGTTGAGGGTCTCGGGCAGCAGGCTGCCCTCCTGGGTCAGGGCAGCCAGATCGATGGGCTCCCCCTTGATATAGGCGTGCAGCACCTTGCTGACATTGATGATACCCACCAATTCTGACAGGTTGCCGTCGCAGACCGGAAAATAGCTGTGGCGATACTCCACCAGCCGCTGCAGGTTGACGGTCAGCGGCAACGCTAGATCCAGATAGCGGATATCACTGCGCGGCACCATCAGGGAGGAGAGGCTGCGCTCGTCGAGACGGAAGACGTTGCGCAGCATGGTGTGTTCATGATCCTCGATCACCCCGGCTTCCGATCCTTCCACCAGCATGGCGTGGATCTCCTCCTCGGTGACGTTGGCGCTGCCGTTCTGGTTGACCCGCAGCAGCCGCAGGCTGGCATTGGTGGAGGCCGACAGCAGCCAGACGAAGGGGCGGGTCAGGGTGGCGAGCCAGTGCATGGGGCGCGCGACCAGACAGGCGATGCGCTCGGCATTGAGCTGGCCGAGGCGCTTGGGCACCAGCTCCCCCACCACGATGGAGAGGTAAGTGACCACCACCACCACGATGACGGTGGCGATCAGGCCACTGCTCTTGGCGGGGAGCCCCCACTCCTGCAACCAGAGGGAGAAGGGCTGGGCCAGCAGGGATTCGCCGTAGATACCGTTGAGCAGACCTATGCTGGTAATGCCGATCTGGACGGCAGAGAGAAAATGGGTCGGGTCTTCGCCCAGTTTGAGGGCAATGGCGGCGGAGCGATTGCCTTCAGAGGCAAGCTTGCCGAGGCGAGCCTTGCGTGCGGTGACGATGGCGATTTCTGACATGGCGAAGACGCCATTAAGCAAAATCAATCCCAGCAGGATCAATATTTCCATACAGCAACAGCACTCCTTGAGTGGATAAGATCGCTGGCAGTGTAATGAATTTGGCGGCGATGCGCTTGTGAAAGCGGGTGATCCGGCTCGCTAATTTGATGACAGCGCTTTGTGATGGCTGAAAAAAATGGCCGGAAAAGGGAAGGATGACCTCGCCAAACGACATAATGGGTGAGGCGGGTGCTTGGCGAAGTGGCATTGCATGCAGGATGGAAAAGGGCGGGAAGTCCCGCCCTTGCTTGTTACTTGTCAGACAACCGTTATCAGAACTGCTGGAACCAGCGCTGGATCTGGGCCGGGTCTTTGCTCTGGGTCAGGGAGAGCATCAGCAGCACCCGCGCCTTCTGCGGGTTGAGAGTGCCGGAGGCCACGAAGCCGTACTTGGCATCATCGATCTCGGCATCCAGGGTGGTGGCGCCGGTCGGCACGCGGGCGGAGCGCACGACACGGATACCGTCCTTGCTCGCCTTGGCCAGGGTATCGAACAGGGTGTGGTAGAGGTTGCCGTTACCCACCCCGGCGCTGACGATGCCGTCGAACTTGGCATCCACCATCGCCTTGGCCGGCAGATCGGTGGCGTTGGCGTAGCTGTAGACGATGCCCACTTGCGGCAGCTTGTCGAGCTTGCTCACGTCAAACGGCGTTTTGCTGGTGTGCAGACGGGCCGGGCTGCGCTGATAGTCGATCTTGCCGTTGTGGATGTAACCCAGCGGGCCAAAGTTGGGGGAAGCGAAGGTCTGCACCCCGGTTGTGTTGGTCTTGGTGACGTCGCGGGCATCCAGCACGGTGTCGTTCATCGCCACCATCACGCCACGGCCCTTGGAGCTCGGGTCGGAAGCAGTCACTACGGCGTTGTAGAGGTTGAGCGGGCCATCAGCACTCATGGCGGTGGAGGGGCGCATGGCGCCAACCAGTACCACCGGCTTGTCGCTCTTGACAGTCAGATTGAGGAAGTAGGCGGTCTCTTCCATGGTGTCGGTGCCGTGGGTGATGACAATGCCATCCACGTCATCCTTGGCCAGCAGCTCGTTGACCCGTTTGGCCAGCTTGAGCCACACCTCGTCGTTCATGTCCTGGGAGCCGATCTTCACCACCTGCTCACCCTGCACGTCGGCTACGTTTTTCATCTCGGGCACGGCGGCGATCAGGGTTTCGATGGCCACCTTGCCAGCCTCGTAGTTGGACTGGGTAGCCGACTGGCCTGCCCCGGCAATGGTGCCGCCGGTTGCCAGAATATGGACGTTGGGCAGCGCCATGGCCATGGGGGAGAGGGTCAGGCCGACGACGGCGGCGAGCAGGGTCTTGCGGATCGGTAGGGTCATGCTGCAAATCCTTATGGTTGGAATAATCGCAGCAAGTTTGCCCGTTTAATAACCCCGGTCTGTGATAAAACTCACCAAAAGACAGGTGAGTACAGATTTTTAACCTGTTTTATACCTCTATGGAGATAATTTAACTCGCAGAGAAACCCTTGGCTTCGATCAGGGCGATCAGCTCGGCCTTGCTCAGCTCGCTCTCGATGAAGGCCTTGCTGCTGGCGAAATCGACGGTTGCGGTGGTGACCGCAGGCTGGGCCAGCAGCGCTTTTTGCAGACTGGCGGCGCAGCCACCACAGGACATGCCGGACACGGTGAGTTCGATGGTCATGGGATATCTCCTCTGTTGATGGACGCCAGCCTAAAGCTGCCGCCTCCGGCAAGGTCAAGCCGTCAGTACATAAGACCCAGATAGTTCATCAGGGTTGCTCCCGGCCGGTGTATGGGTGACATGCGAGCAAAGGTTCGTGGTGGCGATGAGGTTGGCAGTTTCCTCGGGCAGGGTCAGTACATCAACCCTAGGTAGTTCATCAGAGTCGCCCCGAGGCTGGTAGTAACCAGCGAGCCGAGGGTGGTGGTGGCGATGATGTTTGCGGCCAGCACGCTGTCGCCACCCATGGCGCGGGTCATCACATAGCTGGCGGCGGCAGTCGGAGTGGCGCTGATGAGAAACAGAATACCCAGCTCCAGATGGCTGAAGCCGAGCAGGGCCGCCCCAAGAGTGAACGCAGCCGGAATGAGACAGAGCCGCATGATGCTGGCCCAGCCCGCAATGGCTGCACCACCACGCAGAGCATCGAGGCTGAGGGAGGCGCCGGTGCAGAGCAGCGCCAGCGGCAACGTCATGTTGGCGAAGTAGCTGCCGGTGGTGAGCAGCAGTTGCGGCATCTTGATACCGAGCAGGGTAAACGGCAGCGCCGCCACAATGGCGATGATCAACGGATTCTTGATGATGCCGAGCAGAATGGGGCGAATACCGGTAGCGCCGCCGAGACTGCGGGTGAGGGTGATCACCGCGAGAATGTTGTAGAGCACGGTCACCGCGCCGACGTAGAAGGCCGCCGCCCCCAACCCCTCGTGGCCGTAGGCGTTCTGCACATAGGCGAGACCGATAATGGCGCTGTTGCCGCGAAAGCTCCCCTGCACGAAGATCCCGCGCAGTCGCTGCTCCCCGATAAAACGTCCGGCCAGCAGCTCCAGCACCAGATAGCTGATAACGGTGGCGAGCAGGCCATAGCCGATAAACCAGAGGCTCGGCATGGTGGCGAAGTTGGTACCCAGAATACTGAGAAAGAGCAGAGCGGGCAGGGTGACCTGAAACACCAGTCGCGAGGCGGATTCGGTAAAGGGATCCGGCAGCAGCCCCAGCCGCTTGAGCAAGATGCCGAGCAGCAGCACCACGCAGATGGGGCCTGTGATGGAGAGGGAGAAGAGCAGACTGGCCAGCAGATCCATGATGGGCATCCTGTGCTGTGCCCACACACCATGACGGCGGGGCAAAAAGGGCATTCTAACGCCATGGGCTTGTATTCACAGGGGTTAATCACAACAATGTGGGCAATTCCACCGCCTAGCCTCCTGTGAGCCAATTCATGGACAAGAAACTGACCATCCTCGATATCGCCAGACTGAGTGGCGTCGGCAAGTCGACCGTCTCCCGGGTGCTCAACCAGGATCCCAAGGTGAAGCAGGAGACCCGCGAGCGGGTGGAGCACATCATCGCCGAGCACGGCTTTGTGCCGAGCAAATCGGCGCGGGCCATGCGCAGCCAGAGCCAGCAGGTGGTGGGGATCATCGTCTCGCGGCTCGACTCCAGCTCGGAGAATCAGGCGGTGCGCGGCATGCTGGAGACCCTCTACCAGCGCGGCTACGACGCCGTGCTGATGGAGAGCAAATTCTCCCCCGCCAAGGTGCAGGAGCATCTGGCGGTGCTGGAGCGGCGTGGAGTGGATGGCATCATCCTGTTTGCCTTCAACGATTTGGACTATGCCGCCATGGCGCCGCTCAGGGATAAGCTGGTGCTGGTTGCCCGAGAATATCCCGGTTTCTCCTCGGTTTGCTTTGACGACGCCGGTGCGGTGCGCACCATGCTGGCGCAGCTGGCAAGCCGTGGCGCCCGCGACATCGCCTATCTGGGGGTGGATACCTCGGATCTCACCACCGGCCAGCGCCGCCTCGACGCCTATCTCGCTTACTGCGCAGAGCAGGGCTTGCGCCCGCGCAGCGCCCTCGGTGATCTCAGCCTGCAGAGCGGCTACCGGCTGGCGGCCGAGCTGCTTACCACCTCCACCCAGGCGCTGGTCTGCGCCAGCGACACCCTCGCCATTGGTGCGGCAAAATACCTGCAAGAACAAGGGCGTAGCGAGGTGCTGGTGACCGGACTTGGCAACAATCCCATGCTCAGTTTCCTCTTCCCCAATGCCCTCAGTCTCGATCTTGGTTACAAAGGGGCGGGGGAGCAGGCGGCGCGTCAGCTGCTCGGCCAGATTGAGCAGGAGAAACCCCCGCAGGTGACAATCGCCCCCTGTCGAACCCTGTGAGCCCCATCACTTCCGACTGAACAAAAAGTGCGCTTTTTGTGACGCTCGCCACGAATTGGGAACGTTCCCATTTCGATCTAGCCAGATCGTCGGCATGCTAAATGGGAACGATACCAAAAACGCTCAGGCCGACAGACTGGCTCAAAAGGGCGATACAGACCACTATTCAATGGCGTCACAGAGGGAAGACCCATGTCCAAGATCAACGCACAGCAGCTTGCCACCCTGATCGACAAGATCGGCGGCAAGGAGAACATCGCCACCGTCAGCCACTGTCTGACCCGGTTGCGCTTCGTCCTGAACGATCCGGCCAAGGCCGACAGCAAGGCCATCGAAACCATCCCGGCGGTGAAGGGAAGCTTCACCCAGGGCGGTCAATTCCAGGTGGTGATCGGCAACGAGGTGGAGCAGTGGTACAAGGCGCTGACCGAGCAGCTCGGCGTCAGCGGTGGCAGCAAGGAGACCGCCAAGCAGGCGGCACGCCAGAACATGAACCCGCTGGAGCGGGGCATCTCCCATCTGGCGGAGATCTTCGTGCCGCTGCTGCCCGCCATCATCACCGGCGGTCTGATCCTGGGCTTTCGCAACGTCATCGGCGACATCAAGATGTTCGACGATGGCACTCACACCCTCACCGAGATCAGCCAGTTCTGGGCTCAGGTACACGCCTTCCTCTGGCTGCTGGGCGAGGCGATCTTCCACTTCCTGCCGGTTGGTGTTTGCTGGTCTGCAGTGAAGAAGATGGGCGGCTCCGAGATCCTGGGTATCGTGCTGGGGGTGACGCTGGTGTCACCGCAGTTGATGAACGCCTACGGCATCGGCCAGCAGACTCCCGAGGTGTGGGACTTCGGCCTGTTCGTGATCCAGAAGGTGGGCTATCAGGCACAGGTCATTCCGGCGCTGCTGGCGGGTGTCTTCCTCGCCTGGGTGGAGACCAACCTCAAGCGGATCATTCCGGCTTACCTATATCTGGTGATTGTGCCGTTTGTCTCGCTGCTGCTGGCAGTGATCGTGGCCCACGCCTTTATCGGCCCGTTCGGTCGCTGGATTGGTGATGGCGTCGGTTTCGCTGCCAAGGCCGCCATGACTGGCTCCTTCGCTCCCATCGGCGCTGCCCTGTTCGGTTTCCTCTATGCACCGCTGGTCATTACCGGTATCCACCACACCACCAACGCAGTGGATCTGCAGCTGATGCAGAGCATGGGTGGCACCCCGATCTGGCCGCTGATCGCCCTCTCCAATATCGCCCAGGCTTCTGCGGTCGTCGGCATCATTCTGATTAGCCGCAAGGAGAACGAACGGGAGATCTCGGTACCTGCCGCCATCTCCGCCTACCTCGGGGTGACCGAACCGGCGATGTACGGTATCAACCTCAAGTACAAGTTCCCCATGTTGTGCGCCATGGTGGGTTCCAGCCTTGCCGCCCTCATCTGCGGTTTCGCCGGGGTGATGGCCAACGGCATCGGGGTGGGCGGCCTGCCGGGCATCCTCTCCATCCAGCCGCAATACTGGGCGGTGTTCGCCATCGCCATGCTGGTCGCCATCGTGGTGCCGGTGGTGCTGACCCTGCTGGTCTACAAGCGCCAGCAAGCCGCTGGCAAGTTGACCCAAGCCAGCGCCTGACACTGATTATCAGGGCGACCCGCGGGTCGCCCTCTCCATTTTCTATTCGAGACAAGAGAAAGACCCATGAGCCAAACACCCTGGTGGCAGAGTGCCGTGATTTACCAGATTTACCCCAAGAGCTTTCAGGACTCCGCTGCCCGTGGCACCGGCGATCTCAAGGGGATCATGGCCCGCCTCGACTATCTCAAGACCTTGGGCGTCGATGCCCTCTGGCTGACCCCGGTTTATGTTTCTCCGCAGGTGGACAACGGATACGACATCGCCGACTACCTTGCCATCGATCCCGCCTACGGCACCATGGCAGATTTCGAGGCGCTGCTGGCCGCCGCCCACGCGCGCGATATCCGCATCGTGATGGATATCGTGGTCAACCACACCTCCACCGAGCACGCTTGGTTCAAGTCGGCGCTGGGGGATAAAAACAGCCCCTACCGCGACTACTACATCTGGCGCGATCCGGTGGATGGCGGCGTACCCAACAACTGGCAATCCAAGTTTGGTGGCAGCGCCTGGGAGCTGGATCCCGCCACCGGTCAGTACTACCTGCACCTGTTTGCCCGCGAGCAGGCGGATCTCAACTGGGAAAATCCGGCGGTGCGCGCCGAGGTGAAAAACATCATTCACTTCTGGGCCAAGAAGGGGGTGGATGGGTTCCGGCTCGACGTTATCAACCTTATCTCCAAGGATCAGACCTTCCCGAACGACGATATTGGCGATGGCCGCCGCTTCTACACCGACGGGCCGCGCATCCACGAATTCCTGCAGGATGTGAGCTGCGACGTGTTTGCTCCTGTCGGCGCCATGACGGTGGGGGAGATGTCCTCTACTTCGCTGGAGCACTGCCAGCGCTATGGCGCCCTCGATGGCTCAGAGCTCTCCATGGTGTTCAACTTCCACCATCTGAAGGTGGATTACCCCAACGGCGACAAGTGGACCAAGGCGCCGTTCGACTTCCTCGAACTCAAGCGCATCTTCAACCACTGGCAGAGCGGCATGCATGGCAAGGGGTGGTCGGCGCTGTTCTGGTGCAACCACGATCAGCCGCGCATCGTCTCCCGTTTTGGCGATGAGGGTGAGCATAGGGTGGTCGCCGCCAAGATGCTGGCCAGCACGCTGCAC
This sequence comes from Aeromonas sp. 601039, assembly GCF_049174415.1. NCBI lineage: Bacteria > Pseudomonadati > Pseudomonadota > Gammaproteobacteria > Aeromonadales > Aeromonadaceae > Aeromonas > Aeromonas sp. 601039. Next base: position 1,641 of record NZ_JAAKTL010000040.1, on the reverse strand, counting down.
GGCCTGCAAGGCACCCCCTACATCTATCAGGGGGAGGAGATCGGCATGACCAACCCCGGCTATCAGCACATCGATGACTATCAGGATGTGGAGAGCCGCAACATCTTCGCCATCAAGCAGGCTGAAGGGATGAGCGAGGCCGAGATCCTCGCCATTCTCGCTGCCAAGTCCCGCGACAACTCGCGCACGCCGATGCAGTGGAGTGCCGCCCCGAACGCCGGTTTTACGGCAGGCAATCCGTGGCTCAAGCCTGCCGCCAACTATCCCGAGATCAACGCCGAGGCGGCGCTGGCCGACCAGAACTCGGTGTTTTGGCACTATCGGGATCTTATCGCCCTTCGCAAGGTGCACCCCATCTTCACTCAGGGGGATTATCAGGAGCTGCTGACCGGGCACCCGCAGATCTGGGCCTATGCCCGTCGCGCCAACGGTCAGACCCTGCTGGTGGTGAGCAACTTCTACGGCGAGCCGGTGGAGTTTGCCTTGCCTGCCGAGCTGCAAAGCGGGCAAGGTCGGCTGCTGCTCGGCAACTACCCCGATAGCCCGGCCCGACCGCAATCGGGTATGCTGCGCCCTTATGAATCCCTGATCTGGCTGATGTAGTAGGTAATGGAGAAGATGGTGCGCGGTACCGAGTGGCAGAAGATGGTGGCGGGGGAGCCCTATGACGCGGGCGATCCCGGGCTCAAAGCGGCACGTGAGCGCTGCCGAAGGCTTTATCACACCTTCAACACCTGCTGGCAGGAGAAACCGGCGCGGGATGCTTTGCTGCACGAGCTGCTCGGTGGTCGCGGCCATGAGTGCGCCATCAATCCGCCGTTCTTCTGCGACTATGGCGCCAATATCTTCGTCGGCGAGAACTTCTACGCCAACGTCAATTGCACCATCCTCGACGTCTGTGAGGTGCATATCGGCGACAACGTGCTGCTGGCGCCCGGGGTGCAGATCTACACCGCCGCTCATCCGGTGGCGGTGGCGCCACGTATCAAGGGTGTCGAGTTCGGCAAGCCTGTACGGATCGGTCACAACGTCTGGATCGGCGGTAGCGTCGTCATCTGTCCCGGCGTCACTATCGGTGACAACAGCGTCATCGGTGCCGGTTCGGTGGTGACCAAAGATGTGCCCGCCAACGTGGTGGCGGCTGGCAACCCTTGCAAGATGCTTCGGCCGATGACGGCACAGGAGCTTGAAGGCGTCATCCAGCGGTGAGCAGGGGCCATGAATGCAATTTCTATCTGACTGATAGAAAAGCGACTTTCAGATTGTTTTGCATTCAGTGCTTATGTTCGGGGCCGCTTGGCCGATACTGTTGAGTGCAGGAGGAACCCTATGGATATATCAAGTTCTGCAAATGCGTCGTTTGGTTCTGCTCTGATGACGGCCAGTCTGGCCAAGAAACAGCAGACCCAAGAGGGCGAAGCTGCGCTGAAGCTGCTGCAAAACGCAGCGCAATCAGCGCCGGTTGCACCGACATCGGCCAGCGCTTCTTTGGGAAGCAAGATCGATATTCGCGTCTGACCCTAATGAAAAAGCCCCCATCTCGCGATGGGGGCTTTTTTATCTCTGCTGTCCCGTCCTGAATATGGTTTACACATTTCCCCCCAATAAATGGAGAACCCGATGGGACAAGGTGTGAAACGG
>NZ_JAAKTL010000039.1:0-15949 GCF_049174415.1 Aeromonas sp. 601039 | reverse complement strand
CACAATAATGGGATACCGCCAGCAAAAGCCGAAGATCGGCCTAACCAAGTGTCCGGATTTAGTTGACCACTACATACGCTGCGCTATTCGAACCTACGGGCTATATTGCGCCCAGGACTATGGGGCGAAAATCAGTTATTTTTTGAGTTTTTTTGTAATGCTTTGAGATATCTCAGTCATTTCAAATACAAATTCTGTCTCAAGAAAATCATTTACAAACGAGGGTTTGATATTATCTAATTTCCTCCATTCCTCATGTTTATAGATGAAGTCAAGATAATTTTTAAGTAAAGCCTGGTTTGTTGTTTTTCTTGATAACTGCTTTTTTAGTGACTCAGCCGTCAGCTTTGATTTATATGAGTGATACTTATCGTACTCTATAACGAAATCATTAAGGCTCCAGCCGATTTTTGACATTTCCGTCTTGATTGTTATGGCAAAATTATCTGGTTTCATTTTTGTCCCCAAATGTCCCCCCAATTATCGCTAACCTTTACATGTCCAGACTGATTCTGGATATGTTAACTAATATATGGAGTGTTGAAAATGGCAAAAGGTAGTGCTTCTAATTCAAGTAATTCAGGTAAGGGCGGTAGTAGTCGAGGTCCTTCTTCACACACTGGGACCGGTGGTAACTGGCCGTCAACGACTGGGAATCCCTCTGGGGGAGGAAGAGGAAACGCCCCTTCAAAAGGTGGCAAATAACTCTAAATAAAAATGGGCGGTGAAGCTAGCCTTCCCGCCTTATACACTCATTAGTATTTTTTTGAAAAGCTGATAAAAAACTTTTTTTATCAACATTGTATCTAATGTATGAAATTTCATTCATGGTATCTTTCATTGCGCATAAACAAACATCTTTTCTGTGAAGGTAAATGGTTTTACTTACCAACTCCGGATCTGCATTCGTGCATGCATCAACAATAGAATACTCGACTGACATAGGGTAGCGATTATCAAGTAAAGCATAGTCAGCAACTTGCCCACTTATAATTCCAATCGCTAGTATCGTGCCGCCTGACATAATCTTTTTTTTGAAAGTGTGCCCTGTTAGTTCCTCTTGGCAATGGCCACATTTTACTTTTGCCTCTATATGTAAATCATTTTTTTTAGAACACTTTGGGCATTCAATTATCATATCTGTTCCATGATAAATAATTAATGTTATTGGATCCGTAGTAAGTTCAGGCTGTCACTATTTTCATTCAGATGGGCTTTTTGCTGCCAGCCATTGTTGGCTCGTATAAGCCGAATGGAGGTCACAAGACAGTGCCACCATTGGCAATGACACCTTCGCCAAGTCAGAGAAAACTGACAGATTTAGTTGACCATCATAACAGGCGCTTGTGAGATGGCGGAAGCAACTATAAGCAAAAATGGGGTCATTATCGGAAAACTCATAAATTTAGCTTATAGTGACACCGGCGAGCCTTGAGCCAACCCAAAGCGGTCGATAGCAACCCCGCAAGGGGATCTTCCGATCCTTGCTTATATCGCGGCGGGGTTATTCGCGATTGTCCGAATACGCTGCGCTATTCGAACCTACGGGCTAACGCTCGCATTAACAGCTTGCTTGATTCCCTGCGTATGCACGTCTGACCATAGCCGATGGTTAAATTTATCACTGCTCGTTGAGGCGGATTCTATCCAATATAAAATCGGCTATCTGCTCGGGTCTAAATCTATTCATGTCAATATATCCATCGTGTGAAAATACTCCTGGTATTTGTGCGTTATCTGATCTAATGAACATAACAGAATGATCGCTTTTATTGTTAATGATTCCCCGAATAGCTCGCCATTCAATGCCGCACCACATTTTTCTTTCATAGTCTCCTGAAAGAAAAACTACGATCAAATCTGAATTTTTGAGGTAAACAGTTTGAAATAGGCTATCGAGATTTGGACGCGCAAGTTGAGCTGTAAAGTCATCATCGTAGAAAATACTGCCTGCTGGTAAAGCGCTTTTCAATCTATTTACAATAGAAAGAACGGATTTTCTAACTTCACCCGGGAATGAAAAGGCAACCTTAAATCTAAGTTCTTCCAGCTTACCCGTTCGTCCTACTGGGTTAATGAATTTCCGATCAATGAGCCCAGCTGAATGCAACCGACCAAACAAGTCTTCATCCTTTACTGCCCAGTGAGTTCGATTCATTTCCCATTCGCCAATATCTAGCAAGTTGCTAATTGGTGCAATTTCTGAAAATGGAATTGGAGGAATTTCGTTCTCAAATTCATACTCGATCATAATCGAACGGCTTCTTTCTTTGAGAGAACGAATGTATCCGACTCTCACCGGTTCGCTCTTACCTTCATAAGCAAATAGGCAAGGGAACGATTTCAACAACTCAATGTGCTCAGCGGTGAGAACCTTAAATAAAGTTTTTTCTTTGTCGTTAGTATGCTCAAGAAATCTATCTCTAGTGTACTCATAGGCTGGAAGGTCCCATGCACCATCATGGGCAGTAACTAAAAGGTTGTACATTACTAACAGTCCCCTTGAAAAATATAAAAATGACTCGGTGTAAGGTGGTATTCACATCTTAATACCGCCTTTAATCTAACTTATCTCGTATTTTTGGCTAAAAATCGTAGGTTGGTGCTAAACGAAGTGAAGCCCAACATTTACCGCAGAAACGTATCTGCAAATTTGTGAGCAACCCAATCCATGTTTATCCGGCTCTGGTTGGCATAATGATGCTTGTCTGTTGGACTTCCTGCGCTCTGCACCAACCAGCAAAAACCACGCTACCGCCCCTGAATTTCAGCCTCCAGCTTGCTGCTTTTACCTGTGATTTGGCACTGGTTTGGCTCATGGCTGACTCCGACGAGGGGTTGCCAAGCGGCTATGTTACCGAACGGGGCTGGGGTGAAAAGCGCAAGCGGGTGGTTTTCTGAGCAAGATCAATAAATTAATAAATAACGGACGGTGATATAACCGCAGCACCGCAGCAGCCTATCCGCGCAGAGTGAGATTGGAAGGTGAAAGCGAGAGTGCCGCCCTCTTGTTGGCGGGCATTAAAAAACCCTATGGACCCTAAGGCCCATAGGGTTTTGCTGAGGTGATTGTTTGGGTAGTGGTTATCTGGCTTGGCGAACCGGCACGGCGCGGGTGGTGGCCACTTCGTAGCGGCTCTGGGTTGCCGGAGCGCCCTTCTGGAACTGGCGTACCAGCCGGTCTAGATCGCTCAACTGGTTTACCAGCTGGGTGATGCCGTGCACGGCGTGCTGGCTGCCGACGCTGGAGTCATCGGCCAGGGTCTTGATGCTGAGCACGTTGCGGTTGATCTCGGCGGTGACGTGGAACTGCTCCTGCACCGCCTGGGCAATCTGGCCGCTGCCGGAGGCGACCTGCTGCAGCATATCGTTGATCTGCTGGAGAATGGTGCCGGTTGCCGAGGCTTTTTGCTGGCAGCTCTCGGAGAGTTGGCAGCCCTTCTCCATCGCCTGCTCTGCATCCCCGGCGCTGGTTTGCAGCTCGGTGATCATCTTCTGGATCTCGCTGGTCGAGGATTGGGTCTTGATGGCGAGGGTGCGGATCTCGTCAGCCACTACCGAGAAGCCGCGACCTGCTTCGCCAGCCCGGGCCGCTTCGATGGCGGCGTTGAGGGCCAGCAGGTTGGTCTGGTTGGCGATGTTGTTGATCACATCAAGGATGCCGTCGATATCGCGGCAGTGGCCGACCAGCGCACTGATCACGCTCTTGGAGGTGATAAGTTCGCTGTTCATGCCCGCCACGGCGGCCACGGTTTCGGCCACGCTGTGGTTGCCGCTCTTGAACAGGTCGGCGGTCTCGTCCAGCAGGCTGGAGGATTCGCTGGAGCTCTGTGAAACCTCGCGAATGGATTCCGACATCTCGGTCACGGCAGTGGCTACCTGATTGGTTTCGGCCTGCTGCTGTTGCAGGTTGTCGGTGATGGATTCGGCGTTGCGCAGATCCCCTTCGGCGGCCTGCAGGATCTTGCTGCAGGTCTGTTGGGTACGGGCCAGCACGGCGTTGAACTCGGCCTGATTCATCACCATCGAGAGCTCGATGGCGGCGATGTTGTCCACCTTGTTGGTGTAGAGCAGTTGCATCAGCGGGTTGTCAAAGCGGCTGCGGGCCATCTTGTTGAGCTTGCCGAGGCGACGGGAGAGGGCATTCAGGGTGATGGCCGCTATCGCCAGCGGCAGGGCAGCCAGCGCCAGTTGCCAGTTCATATCCTGGTTGTAGCCCAGCGCAAACATGGCGAGCAGGCTCAGCAGCAGGCAGAGGTTGATGGTCAGGGTATGGGAGAAGGTGGGCAGCTTGAGCGCCAGCGGCAGCTTGTTGTTGCGAAGGTCGGCATAGACCTTCTCGGCCCGCTGTTTGATCTCCTCGCTCGGGGCGGTGCGCACCGACTGATACTCCACCACCCGGCCGCTGGCATCCTTGATGGGGGTGACAAAGGCGCTGACCCAGTAGTGATCGCCACTCTTGCAGCGGTTCTTCACCGGCCCCATCCAGCTCTTGCCTTCGCGGATATGGTTCCACAGATCGGCAAAGGCCTGTTTCGGCATGTCAGGATGACGTACCAGATTGTGGTGTTCCCCCAGCAGCTCGTCGAGCTGGAAGCCTGCTATCTCGCAGAACTCATCGTTGGCGTAGGTGATGCGGCTCTCCAGATCCGTGGTGGAGATGAGGCTCTGGTGGTCTGGATAGAGACGTTCTCTTTGGGTAACCGGTTGATTGATTCTCATAGCCATGCTTCCGGGCTGTGGTGGTTGAAAATTGATCTACATCAAACTTCAAAGCAAAGGGCGGGCCATTAATCACGTTAAGTGATTTTTGTGTCAATAAAGGGGCGCAGCCACTGAATGTGGCGCTGCTGTCGTTGCAATGTGCAAAAAGCGAGCGGAAAGGTGCGAGGGGAGCTGCATTTTGCACCTCACTTTGCTGAGTGAGGTGCTGTGAGCGGGATCTGTGGCGCGTCGGTGGGCGTGTTCCCCCATCGACGATCAGGGCGCGGCGTCAGGGGGGGGCGGTGTGGTCTCGCTGACCTGATGCTGGACCTCGATCTGGATACCCTGCACCAGCACGGTTTTCAGATCCTGCAGGTACTCTTCCAGCGGCGACTCTTGCAGCAGCTGGGCGAGCTCGTTGCCCACCGGGGTGAGGCGGTAGTAGAGCAGGGTGATGTTGTGCTGCTTGCACTGCAGCCGCCAGCGCTGGTTGCCGAACTCCAGCTCGACCCCATCGGCGGGCAGCGGGCCGGACTCCAGCTCCGCGCGATGCAGCAGCCCGAGCTCAAACAGTTGCAGCAGGGCGTTGTAGGGGAGGCGGTATTTGCCAAGGCCGAGCCGCGTTGCCTTGGCGCGGCTCAGCAAGCTGGCCCCCTTGTGCAGCCCCAGCAGCAGTCGCTGCTCGTCGCTGCCGGTGTAGTGGCAAGTCAGTGAACAGATGCGCTGGAACAGCTGGGCCTCGCGCTGAGTCATCTCTTTGAGGGTGGCGAGCGCCCGGATGGAGAAGCGGCCCGGGGTGGCTACTTCCAGCGCGAAGATCCGCCCCCACAGTTGCTGCATCGGCACCATGCTGATATCTTCCGCCAGTTGCAGGAAGCGGGTCAGCCAGTCGCTGTCCATCTCGCCGCCAGCCGCGGTCTCTTCGCAGTGGCGGGAGGCCATCACCATGATGGCTTCCAGATTGCGCTGGCGGGCAGCCTGATCCGCCAGATGGCGAAAGGTGGCGCGCTGTTCGAAGGTGCTGTCGGTGTTGCGGGTGAGCATGCCGTCGATGCCGCGACTGCGGGCCAGACGCAGGGTCTGCTCCTGGCTGCTCAGGATCGAACTCTCTTTTTTCGGGGGGGGGAGGTCTGCCATGCTGACTCCATTCGCACAGGTTCTGGAGCTGAATGTTACTCCAACCGGGATGCCAAGATAACAAAGCGGCCTCCGTGGAGGCCGCTTTTTTTGCAACGGGAGGATTACTCCTCGTAGACGCTCACCTCGACCGCTTCCATCGAATAGGAGGCGGTGGCCATCTCGTGGCTGGAGCTGACCGTGCGCATCTTGCCCTTCACCCAGATGGCATCCCACAGATCATCCACCGGCGCACCCTTGGGGTAGCTCACATAGATCACCTGATTGGTGGGGGGCGGCGGCACATGGATACAGGCGCCGAAGTAGGGCACCAGCAGGAAGGCGGTGATCTTCTTGGCATCCCCTTCCAGCGGCACCACGAAGCCCGGAATGCGAACATCCTGGTTGTCCAGCTTCTTGTTTACCCCACCCACCGGTTGCGGCACGGAGGCGAGATCCCCATCGTGGTTCACCTGCGGAGGCGGCAGCAGTTTCTCCCCTTCCGGGATGAGCACATCCCAGTCGATGGTCTTGTAATCGGCGGCCAGGGCGGGTAGCACCAGCAGGCTGGCGAGCAGCGCCACTATTTTCCACTTCATCATCTGTCCTTCTGTTTCTATCTTGGACGTCTCGCTAGACGCGAATACTCATGCCATCGCTCAGGCTGTAGCGGTAAGCGCGGGCTGCAGGGAGCAGGCCGATCACCATGCCCGCCAGCCACACCACCCCCAGCAACTGCCACTCATAGACGCTCGGCAGCCCCAGACTCAGTTGCAGGCCATAGTGGCTGAGCAGCCAGGGGGTGGCAAGCCCCTGCCCGAGATAGAGTACGCCGACCCCGAGGGCGATGCCGACCGTGGTCAGTGCCATTGCCTCCAGCGTCAGCAGCAGGAACAGGTGAGAGGGGCCCGCACCGAGGGATCGCAAGATGGCGAGCTCCCGGCGCCGCTCGTTAAGCCCCGCCAGCAGGGTAGTCAGCATGCCGATAAGGCCCGCTACCACCACAAAACCGGCGATGACCGAGAGAGCGGTTTCCGCCACGCTCATCAGGCTCCACAGCTCCTGCAGGGCGGCCCCCGGCAGTATCGCCATCAGCGGCTCTTTGGGATAGGTGTTGACGCTGCGCTGCAGCTGGAACGCCAGGATCCGGTTGCTCAAGCCCACCATAAAGGCGGTGATGGTTTTCGGGGTGAGATCCTGCGCCAGCGCCTGCTCCGGCGTCACGTTCTTGCTGTGGCGGCCGGTGTCCCAACCGAGATGGATCGCCTCGATCCCCGCCAGCGGCACATGGATGGTGCGATCGATGGGCGTGCCGGTCGGCGCCAGAATGCCCACCACCTTGAATGGCAGGTTGTCGTGCTGGCTGAACGAGGTGTTGCCAGCGCCGTGGGCGATAACGATGGATTGGTCGAGGTGATAGCCGAGCTTCTCGGCCACCTGAGCGCCGAGTACCGCTTCAAACGGCGTGTCGAACGGCCGTCCTTCGCGCAGTTGCAGCGATTGCTGCTGACCGTACTTCAGGTGGGTGAAGTAGTCGCCATTGGTGCCGAGCACCCGAAATCCCTTGTGGGAGTCACCAAGGGAAAGCGGGATGGTCCAGGCAACGCCCGGTTTCTGTTTGATGGCTTGATAAGAGTCCCACCCCACGTTGTTGGTGGGGTTGCCGATGCGAAACACCGAGTAGAGCAGCAGGTTCACCTGACCGGAGCGGGCGCCGACGATGAGATCGGTCCCCGAGACGGTGTTGGAGAAACTTTCGCGGGCCTGAGTACGCACCCGCTCCACCCCGAGCAGCAGGGTGACGCTGATGGCGACGGCCAGCAGGGTGAGCCCGGCGGTAAGGCGGCGGGCCCAGAGACTTTGCAGGGCGAGCTTTAGCACGTAGCCCTCCGGTTAAGTTGTTGCAGGTTTTCCACCCGTGGGAACAGGGGTTCGAGATAAGGGTCGTGACTGACGAAGATCAGGGTCGAGCCCTGCTTGTCGCACTCCTCGAACAGCAGCTTGATAAAGGCCGCCCGGTTATCGGTGTCGAGGGCCGAGGTGGGCTCGTCGGCGATCACCAGTGGCGGCGAGCCGATCAGCGCCCGTGCGGCAGCAACCCGCTGCTGCTGGCCGATGCTGAGGGCATGGACGGGGCGATGCAGTGCGTCATCCGGCAGTTGCAGCTCCGCCAGCAGACGGCGCGCCTCCTGCTCCGGACTCCCTTGCAGGCGAGCCCGTTTGGCGGGCGAAAAGGTGAGGGCAGCGGTCACGTTGTCCTGCACCGAGAGAAAAGGCAGCAGATTGAACTGTTGGAAGATATAACCCAGATTGGCCGCCCGGAAGTGGTCACGGGCACGGCCAGAGAGCCGGGCCAATGGTTGGCCCAGCACCTCCAGGGTGCCGTGGTTGGCGGTCTGGATCCCGGCCAGCAACCCGAGCAGGGTCGACTTGCCAGAGCCCGACGGGCCCTTGATAAAGACCCGCTCACCCTCGCGGATGGTGAGGGCGGGCAGATCGAGTACAGCGTCGCCACCTGGCCAGGCAAAGGCCAGATCGCGGATCTCAACCACGGCTTTTTTCATGGCGTTACCAGCTCAGCTTGTTGGCGGACGGGGTCAGCTCGCCTGCGGTCTGGCCGGTGGGCAGGATCCCCTGCACGCTCAGCTTCTCAAGGCTCGGATAGACGCTGAACAGGGTCGCCTCAAGGCCGGTCAGTTTGGCCGGCGTGGCACAGGTGTAGGTGTACATGGCGCCCATATCGGCGTGACCCGCTTCGTCATGATCATGGTGGTCTTCATGTTTGTCGCTGGCAGCCTTGTCATGGTCATGGTCATGGTCATGGTCATGGTCGTGATCTTCTTTTGCTGCTTGCAACTCCTGTTGGGTCAGTTTGCAGCCAGCAGCCGGGTCGAAGCGGAACAGGGCGTCAGGTTGCTGGAGGCGGGCGACCGCCTTGGCGTATTGCGCCTTCTCTTCATCGCTCTTGGCGGCGTGCTCGAAGCCCACCAGATCGGCTGCGGGTGCCTGCAGTTCGATCATCAACTGGTCGCCATCGACCACCAGATTGAGGTGGCCGTGGCCATGCTCGTGGGCGCCGTGGCTGTGGCTCTCGTGTTCGTCGTGATTGGCGTGTGCGCCAAAGGCCGCAGCGGCCAGCAACAGAGTGACTGCTTTCATCTTTAATCCTTTTTCAAAACAAATAGCGAAATTAAACAAAGGGATAGAGAAAAGCAGAGGCGGGCGGCGCACGGATGGCATAGCTGTGAAGCGTGGCGGTATCTGCCGAGCGTTGCATGATTGAAACTGCGGGCAGAACAGAGGTCGAACCGGGGAAACAATAGGGGGTAGCGGTGATGACCTGTTTGCCATCCAGATGGAGGGCGCAAACCAGGCAGTGATGGTCGTCGTGGCCGGGCAGGGCAGATTCAAACTGGTGCCGGGCAAGGGCAGGCTGCAGCCATAACCAGCCCAGCAGCAAGATCCAGATTTTCAGCTTGATACGACCCATAGACCCTTATGGAAAGGGCGCCATCAGCGCCCTTTCTCTCTGACTTAGAGATGGGACTTGATGAGCCCCATCACGGTAGCAATGTTGTTGGCATCGAGCTGGCCATCTTTGGCAAACAGCACCTTGCCCTCTTTATCCAGCAGAATGATCGCCGAGCTTTCCGGCGTCAGATCCCAGGCGTTGCGCGCCATGCCCTTGGCATCCAGCACCATGGCGGACCATGGGAACTCTTTCTTGCTGTCCTCGGCACTGCTCTTCACGAAGCCGGAGGTGCCCCAGATGGCGTCATTGCTGTTGATGACGGTAACGGTCTGGTACTTGTCTTGCGGCAACTTGGCGGCCTTGATCGCCTCGATCATCGGGGCGTTCAGCTCCTTGGCACTGGAGCGACCTGCAATATGCTGGATCAGGAATACCTTGCCGGTGAGCGAGGTGCTCTGCCACGGCTGGTAGCCGATATCCTTGCCGTTCAGTACCAGCTCACCCTTGTCGCTGACATTGACCAGCGGAACCGGGTTGCCATCCTTGAAGTTGTGAGCAAAGACCAGAGATGGCAGCAGCGCCAAAGTAAGTACGAGATGTTTCATCCTGATGACACTCCATTTGTTATGTTATAACGAGTTTCGGATTGAGGGAATGGGCGAGCTTCATCCTAAACTGATCGGATCTGTTTAAAAAGTGTTAAATAAGATCGCAATTCAGAAGCGTCGGCGCCCCGCCAGTCAGGTGGTTGGCTGGCAAGGGCGGCTAGGATGGCATGACATCGATAAAAATCAATGAATTGGCAGCTGGTCTGAGCTGTCTGCGTCAGTAGAGCGACTCGCTGATGAGGGGGATCTTGGCCATGGTCATCTGCTGGGCCAGCAGGGACGAGCCGGTCAGCAGCACATGGCGCTGATTGTTGATCACCACCACATCACCGGGTACGCCACTGTCTGCCGTAATGGCCAGCCAGGCAGGGGAGACGCTGCCGATGCTGATATCCGGATAGATGATGCTGAGCACATATTGCGGGGCCAGCTCTGCCAGCAGGCTGGCCATCAGCAGAGCCTTCTCATCGCTGTCGGCCTTGTTATCTTGCAGTGCCTGCAGCGGCGGCGCGAAGTGATCCAGCTGCTCCGGCTGGGTGGGGATGGCGTTTAGCCACTCTTGCATCAGGCTGACGCTGGTGGCGAGATCCTTGGCGGCAAACTGCTGCGCCAGTGGCTTGAGGTGCCCTTTGAAGTGGTAGAAGAGCTGGGAGTAATCGGGGCGTACGCAAGGCAGTTTGCGATTGGCAGGATGGACGCAGGGTATCACCCTCATCTGGTAGAAGGCATCCTCCTGATACTGTTGGTAGGCTTGCCAGAACAGCAGCGACTCCATGCTGTCGTCCCGCAGGGTGAAGGCCTGCTCCAGATTGCGAAACTTGGTAGCTGTCTCGGGGCTGCTCTGATTGATCAGGTTGATGCTGTTGTAGAGCCGTGGGCTGATATAGGCGTAAAGGGTCTCCAGCGGATTGGTGAGAGAGGCCTTCAGCAGGCTCATCTCGTGGCGACTGGCGGCCATCACCTGATCGTCGGTGGTCAGCTGGAAGTGCTTGCGCTGGCCATCGGTGGATTGCCACTGCCAGCTCATGTTGATTTCGCTGGCGTTGCTTGTAGCACCAAGAGTGGTGCAGAGAGTGAGGCTGAGCAACAGCGCGGGGGTCAGCTTCATGGTGGTGCTTCCTGCCGTGGACGATAATTAACAACTAGGTGAGCCGGCACCACTTTGGTGATGTTTCGTTTTGTGATCTGGATAACAGATTGATGTGACTTTTAATTTAATTGTGAAATTAAGTCACTCTGGAGGAGTTATGAAGCCTTGGATCATAGTGCTGTTTGGGCTGCTCAGCCTGCCAGCAATGGCGGGTCAGGTGATCGTCAACAAGGGGATGTCCGTTGCGGATACCTTTGCCCTGCGTGATCAGCTGGCACGCGAGCACGAATGGCAGGAGTGGCTGCGCTACCAGCAGGCCATCAAGTGGCTGGAGGTGTTGCCGGTCAACTGCGAGCTGATGAGCCAGCCGGGCGGCGGCTATCGCTGTGGCGGTGATTACTATCGTCCCTACCAGAAAGATGGCCGTGAAATATACATTCAGGGCAATCCTGCCGAAGATGCGGCGGGTCAGTTACCGCAAACACCGACAAAAAAGGCGCCATAAGGCGCCTTTTTTACAAGCGAAGTGACGCTTACTTGGCAGCGTAACGCTCGGCAGAGGTTTTGATCTCGGCTTCGGCAGCAGCCTTGTCGCCCCAGCCTTCCACCTTGACCCATTTGCCCGCTTCCAGCTCTTTGTAGCGCTCGAAGAAGTGCTGGATCTGGGCTTTCAGCAGTTCCGGCAGATCGTTCACATCCTGGATGTGGTCGTACTGTTTGGTCAGCTTGGAGTGCGGTACGGCAACGATCTTGGCATCTTCGCCAGATTCGTCGGTCATCTTCAGCACGCCAACCGGACGGCAGCGAATGACGGAACCGGCCAGCAGCGGGTAGGGGGTCGGAACCAGTACGTCGACGGGGTCACCATCCAGAGAGAGAGTCGCGTTCACGTAGCCGTAGTTGCACGGATAGAACATCGGGGTAGACATGAAGCGATCGACGAAAATAGCACCGCTGTCCTTGTCGACTTCGTATTTGATCGGGTCGGCATTCTGCGGGATTTCGATGATGACGTAGATATCGTCGGGCAGGCTCTTGCCGGCCGGTACCAGGTTCAGGCTCATGATATTTCCTTCGTTGTTAGTATCAGGATTGCAGGCCGATATTATAGCGATGTGATGTTAAATGACCATATTTCAGCTGATATCGCAGCCAAAGAAGGGTGATGTTTCCGGTTTGCGGCGCGTTGATGTGTGCAGGATGCAACAAAACAGCTGTTTTGATGCCTTGCCGGTGACCTTGGTCACCGGCAAGGGATGCTGAGTGGCAAGTGCAGAGAGTCAGAGCGAGTAGGGGAGTCTCGACTCGTTGACCAGTCGCGACAGGGCTGTTACGACATGAGAGTCAAACTGGGTACCGGAGCGGGACTGGATATACTCCATGGTCTGCGCCAGCGTCCAGGGCTCCTTGTAGGGGCGCTTGCTGAGCAGGGCATCGAATACATCGACCACCGCCACTATCCTCGCCGACAGCGGGATCTGCTGGCCAGCCAGCTGCAGCGGATAGCCCTTGCCATCGAAGTGCTCGTGGTGGCCCCGGGCGATTTCGGCGCCGAGAGAGAGGTAACTGGTTCCCTCCACCATTTCGCCCGCCTTGTGCAGGATATTGGCGCCGATGCCGGCGTGCTGCTCCATGATGGCCCGCTCTTCCGGGTCGAAACGGCCGGGCTTGTGCAGGATATGGTCCGGGGTGCCCACCTTGCCCACATCGTGCAGGATGGAAGCCATACCGATCATTTCGACAAACTCCGGAGTCAGTTGCTCCGGGTAGACCGCCATCTGCTTCAATTCGGCCACGATGGCATCCGAGAGCTTCTGCACCCGCAAGACATGCTCGCCGGTATCGGAATCACGAAACTCCGCCAGCGCCGCCAGCGCCACCACGGTGGCCTCCTGGGCACGAAGCAGCTGGTTGTAGAGATAGAGATTGTCGTAGGCCGCCGAGATGCGCTGGCAGAAGACATCCAGCAGGTCGCACTCGAGAGGATCCAGAGGCTGGGTCGGGGTGAAGCTCAACACGAACTCGCGGCCATTCTGGGCTGCAATATAGAGAGAGTCCTGCGGGTGTTCAAAGCGGTTGCAGCGCTCGTTTAACGCCTTCATGACCGACTCTTTCAGGGCAGAAAATTCATCAAGGCTCTTCTCCTCCAGCAGCGCCTCGTAGTCTCCGGTTGCCGCCAGGATCTCAAGCCCATGTTCGCCTGGACGGCGTTCGGCACAGATGGCCCCTTCGGTGCCCACATCGAGAATGGCGCTGATCTGTTTGAGCACGCCGGAAGCAAACTCCTTGAGTGAATGGAGATGGTAGAGATCGCCCGCGCCCTCCAGAATTTTGCCGAGTCCCTGTCGGCTCTTGTCGATGGCGCTGAGGGTTTCGTAGGAGCGAAGGGAGGCGATGACGGTGGTGAAGAGTTTTTGTACCGTCAACTCGGTCTTGGTTTTGTAGTCGTTAATATCGTAATCGAGGATCACCCTTTGTTCCGGTGCCTGACCGGGCTGGCCGGTACGCAGCACGATCCGCACCAGCGAGTTGCGCATCTCGTTGCGGATCCGGTGCACCAGCCGCAAACCGGCATCTTCGGTCTCCATCACCACATCGAGCAGGATCAGGGCAATCCTGGGATTGGCCTCCAGCATGGTGGCGGCTTCAGCACCGCTGTAGGCGTTGAGCAGCTCGAGCGGGCGAGATTTGTACTGAATATTGGAGAGGGCAAGCCGGGTGGCGTGATGAATATCCGGCTCATCATCCACGATCAGCACTTGCCAGGGATTGAGTGCCTTGGGGACCACGACCTCTTCATCATCGAGTTCGATGATGTCGTCATCCAGCCAGATATCGTCCTTGTCTTGGGCACTGCTCATATCGGTTACGCCTCCGGCGCTCAATGAGTATGTGAAGAGTATGCACGATCACCTCTGTCAGGATCATCAGGATAAGCAGATATCGTGAGCTGGCACCGCCTCTTTCATCTTTACTCGAAAGGCTCAAGATAACTCTGGATCGATTTTTTCAACCAGGCCAATACTTTGCCGTGATAGGCATTTTCTGCCAGATAGACGCCATAGTCTCGCCACTGCAGGCTGAACTTGTGCTTCAGGGTCAGCAGGGTGCCTTGTCGGAGCTGGCTCTGGATAAGTGGCGAGGGGAGCACCGCCCAGCCCAGCCCATCGAGGACCGCGTTACGCATCAACTCGAAGCTGGAGAGACCTATATGCTGGCCTCCCACAGGTAGCAGGCTTTTTACAGAAAATTCATCTACATACGAGAGAGTTACCTGGGTGTGATCGGTCAGATCCTGCTGTTTGACCCGCTTCAGTCCGGCCAGCGGATGGCTGGGCGCCACCACCATCAGGGTGCGGATCGGGTTGAGCAGATCGATGTTGAGGCCGCTGCGCTCCTGATCCTCGGTAATAAGGCCAAATGCGGCATCGACGAACCCCTCTTCAACCAGCGCTGGCAGTTCAGGCGGAGAGGCAAGCACCAGCGAGATACTGGTGCCGGGAAACTGGTTGTGCAGGCTGGCCAGCATCTCGCGCCACACTTGCTCGGGGATGGCGTCATCGCGGGCAACCCGCAGCGCCACTTCGGCACCCGAGGCGTAATGTTTGCACTTCTGCTGCAAGCTGTTGGCCGCCTGTAGCAGGCGAGTGCAATCATCAAGTACCAGCTCGCCGATCTCGGTCAGGCGACTCTGATTGGCTCCTCGTTCGAAAAGTTCGACGCCAAGCTCAACTTCCAGTGCTGCGATGGAGGTGCTGACAGCGCTGCGGCTTTTGCCGAGACGACGGGCGGTGTTGGCAATAGAGCCGCTATTGGCTGACTCTACAAAGAGTTCTATCTGATATAACTTCATGTTTTACAGACCATGACGGAGTTTTTCACCATCACCTTAGCGTGCCGAACCAAGGCAAGGCAAACCTGTGGCGTCGGAATAATCGACGCTGAGCGATTGTCGCGAGTTGCTTCTCCCCGTTTACCATCTCTCCCGTCGAAGCAACAAAGGCATCCTATATGTTATTAAGTCGTATGTTTCTGGCCCGGCTGTTTTTGACCGGCGCCATCGTGACCGAGGTCGCCGGCACCTCCAGCATGACCATGATCCCCGAGCAGGGGGCTGGCTGGATGAATTACATCCCGATGTGGCTGTTGATCGGTTTCTCGTACTGGTTGCTGGCGAAAGCCGCCAAAACAATCTCCATTGGTATTGCGTTTGCGCTCTGGGAAGGGCTCGGGATCACCCTGATCACCATAGTGTCGGTCATGTTCCTCGGTTACGATGTGACCGTTCAGGAGCTGATTGGCCTGGCTCTCGCGATAGTGGGGATTGTTATGGTGACCATGGGGGAGACCCATGATGAGCCCGTAGACAAGTCAGTAGAAGCGGAGGCCACAGCATGAGTCCGTTTGTCATAGTGCTGGGCGCAGCCCTGATCGATATCGGCGCCAACATGGCTATCAACCGCTCCAAAGGCTTTCGTTACAAGGGGTGGGGCTTCCTGGGGATCATGCTGGTACTCGGCGCCTTTACCCTGCTCTCGGAAGCGGTAAGTGGCGGCCAGATTGACCTGGCTGTTGCCTACGCCACCTGGGGGGCTATCGGCATTGTCGGTACGGCGCTGGGCGGTTTGCTCTTCTTCGGTGAGCGGCTCAAGCCCATCGGCTGGGCTGGCATGATGGTGATGGCGCTGGCTGTCGTTATGCTGACTACCGCCTGATAACCTGAAGCAATAAGAAAAGCCGCCCGGTCGCAACCGGGCGGCTTTTGTTTGGCTGATGTCCCGTCCTGAATATGGTTTACACCTTTCCCCCCAATAAATGGAGAAACCGATGGGACAAGGTGTGAAACGGACACAGCGCGATTACTCGCTGACTTTTAAACTGTCACTGGTCGAGCAGATTGAAAAAGGCGAGCTCACCTACAAACAGGCTCAGGTGCGTTATGGCATTCAGGGCCGCTCC
>NZ_JAAKTL010000038.1:0-18215 GCF_049174415.1 Aeromonas sp. 601039 | reverse complement strand
CCACCGAAGTGCTTGGCCAGCACGTTGGTGATAGCTGCAGTCAGGGTGGTTTTACCGTGGTCAACGTGGCCGATGGTGCCGACGTTTACGTGCGGTTTATTACGCTCAAATTTTTCTTTAGACACGACGTAGTCCTTCTAGGTTAAACCCGCCTACCGTCGTAGGCGGGGAATCTTAAATTACTTGGATTTGCGCTCTTCGATCACGGCTTGTGCAACGTTGGTCGGTGCATCGTGATACTTGGCGAATTCCATGGCGTAGGAAGCACGACCTTGGGTAGCGGAACGCAGTGCAGTTGCATAACCGAACATTTCGGCCAGCGGCACCAGAGCACGTACGATCTTGCCGGACGGGCCATCTTCCATACCTTCGATCAGGCCACGACGACGGTTCAGGTCACCGATCACGTCGCCCATGTAATCTTCCGGAGTTTCAACTTCTACTTTCATGATCGGCTCGAGCAGAACCGGGTTGGCTTTCATGAAGCCAGCCTTAAAGGCCATGGAAGCAGCGATTTTGAACGCCAGTTCGGAAGAGTCGACATCGTGGTAAGAACCGAAGTGCAGACGCACACCCAGATCCATAACCGGGTAACCAGCCAGCGGACCAGATTTGAGCTGCTCACGGATACCTTTATCAACACCCGGGATGAATTCACCAGGAATGACACCACCTTTGATGTCGTTGACGAATTCGTAGGCTTTGCCTTCTTCCAGCGGGTACATGTCGATAACAACATGACCGTACTGACCGCGACCACCAGACTGCTTGGCATGCTTGCCTTCGATGTCTTTAACGGTGGTACGGATGGTTTCACGGTAGGCAACCTGCGGCTTACCTACGTTGGCTTCAACCTTGAACTCGCGACGCATACGGTCAACGATGATGTCCAGGTGCAGCTCACCCATACCAGCGATGATGGTTTGACCTGACTCTTCGTCAGTCCATACGCGGAAGGACGGATCTTCCTGAGCCAGACGGCCCAGTGCCAGACCCATCTTCTCCTGGTCAGCCTTGGTTTTCGGCTCAACCGCGATAGAAATTACCGGCTCCGGGAATTCCATACGCTCGAGGATGATCGGTGCGTTCGGGTCACACAGGGTGTCACCAGTGGTCACGTCTTTCAGACCGATGGCTGCAGCGATGTCACCAGCGCGTACTTCTTTGATCTCTTCACGCTTGTTGGCATGCATCTGAACGATACGGCCAAAGCGCTCGCGCTTGTCCTTGACGGAGTTCAGCACGGTGTCACCGGAGTTGATCACGCCAGAGTAGACACGGAAGAAGGTCAGGTTACCAACGAACGGGTCGGTAGCGATCTTGAACGCCAGAGCAGAGAACGGCTCGTCATCAGAAGCGTGACGCTCGTCTTTGGTCTCGCCGTCCATTTTCAGGCCGTCGATAGCAGCAACGTCGGTCGGAGCCGGCAGGTACTCGATCACGGCATCCAGCATTGCCTGTACGCCCTTGTTCTTGAACGCGGAGCCACAGGTTACCAGGATGATTTCGTTGTTCAGCACGCGCTGACGCAGAGCACCTTTGATCTCTTCCTCGGTCAGCTCTTCGCCGCCCAGGTATTTTTCCATCAGGTCTTCAGACGCTTCAGCAGCGGCTTCAACCAGATTCATGCGCATTTCTTGCGCCTGTTCCAGCAGCTCGGCCGGCACATCTTCGTAGTCGAAGGTGACGCCCTGGTCAGCTTCGTTCCAGTTGATGGCCTTCATCTTGACCAGGTCAACAACGCCCTTGAAGTTCTCTTCAGAGCCGATGTTCAGCTGAAGCGGAACCGGGTTGCCTTTCAGACGGGTCTTGATGTGCTCAACACAACGCAGGAAGTTGGCACCGGTACGGTCCATCTTGTTGACGAACGCGATACGGGGAACCTTGTACTTGTTAGCCTGACGCCATACGGTTTCAGACTGTGGCTGTACGCCACCTACGGCACAGTACACCATCACGGCACCGTCCAGAACACGCATTGAACGCTCTACTTCGATAGTAAAGTCAACGTGGCCCGGGGTATCGATGATGTTGATACGGTGCGGTTGGAACTGTTTACCCATACCGGACCAGAAAGCGGTGGTCGCGGCGGAGGTGATGGTGATACCACGCTCTTGTTCCTGTTCCATCCAGTCCATGGTGGCAGCGCCATCGTGAACTTCACCGATCTTGTGACTTACACCGGTGTAAAACAGTACGCGCTCGGTAGTAGTAGTCTTACCGGCGTCAATGTGAGCGGAGATACCGATGTTACGATAACGCTCAATGGGGGTTGTACGAGCCATTGTCATCCTCTTACTAAGGCGCTTGTCCCTAGATAATTAAAGGTGCGCAGAGTCAAAAGACCCTGCGCAAGCGGATTACCAGCGGAAGTGAGCGAAGGCTTTGTTCGCTTCAGCCATACGGTGAACGTCTTCACGTTTCTTGACAGACGAACCCTTATTGTCAGCGGCATCCAGCAGCTCGCCAGCCAGACGCTGAGCCATTGATTTTTCACCACGTTTACGAGCGGCATCAACCAACCAGCGCATTGCCAGGGCATTGCGACGTACCGGACGAACTTCTACCGGCACCTGATAGGTTGCACCACCGACGCGACGAGATTTAACCTCGACCGCCGGACGAATGTTATCCAGAGCTTCTTCGAATACGGCCAGGTGCTCTTTGCCAGATTTGGTGGCAATGATGTCCAGGGCGCCATAAACAATGGCTTCTGCAACAGATTTCTTACCGTCAACCATTACTACGTTGACAAATTTAGCCAGCAGCTCTGATCCGAACTTGGGATCTGGCAGGATTTTACGCTGACCAACAACACGACGTCTTGGCATTTCAAATTCTCCGTAACTTCAGGGATTACCCAAAACTAGAAAGCTATCTAACTAGAAACGAATTAACGTTTGGCCTTACTTAACGGAGAACCATTAAGCTTTAGGACGCTTCACGCCATACTTGGAGCGAGCCTGCTTACGGTCTTTAACACCGGCACAGTCCAACGCACCACGAACGGTGTGATAACGAACACCTGGCAAGTCTTTTACACGACCGCCACGGATCAGAACAACAGAGTGCTCTTGCAGGTTGTGACCTTCACCGCCGATGTAGGAGGTGACTTCGAAGCCGTTGGTCAGACGTACACGGCACACTTTACGCAGTGCAGAGTTAGGCTTCTTCGGGGTGGTGGTATATACACGAGTGCATACGCCACGCTTCTGAGGGCACGCTTCCAGCGCCGGCACGTTGCTTTTCACAACGAGCTTGATGCGTGGCTTGCGAACCAACTGGTTAATAGTTGCCATCAAAAGGCTCCTGATAATGACTTCATAAACGTGTGGAAAATCCTCCCCGCAGATACGGGGACGCGAAATTTTATGCCCTGTTGTCTGGGGAGTCAAGATTTATACAATTTGCGTCACAAAAGGGCAATTCAGATCCGTTTGATTTCACGATATCACCTTGAATTTTCTTGGAAATGTGCTTCTCAGCCACCCCAGGTGCGCGGGGAACCTTTTTGCGCAATCAGTGCCACCAGACCCGCCATATCGAGCACATTGCCCACCCGATGCTGCAAACCGCGAGCTTGCAGATCTTCCTGCATCACATAAAGCGGGATACCCGCCAGCCGCGCGCTCCACTGGGGAGCCGATGCCGCAATCACGGCATCCTGCATCAGTACCAGCTCATCCTCGGGCTGAAGGTATGAGAGCGCCTCTGCCAGAGCCTGACTCTGAAAGGGAGAGTTCAATATCAGATGCAACATGGAGACCTCAAAAGCTGATGTGAGTCGAACATTGTGCCCAGCGCCGAGCCAGTTCCTGGCGCGGCAGACTCTCGACGGGGATCAGCAGATCATCCACTGTCACGCCACGCTCTGCCAGCGAGTCAGCACAAACATAGACCTCTTCGATGTCGTAGAGTTCCAGCATCTTGAAGGTGGGCGCGTAGTGGCGCTGCAAAATGGCGGCAGGCTGCTGTTCCTTGAGCAGTTGCAACACACCGTCCCCAATCAGGAAGAGGGCCAGCTCATCGGTCATGGCCGAGGTGGCCAGCAAGGCATCCAGTCCTTCCCGGCCGGCGGCATGGCCATGGGGACCACGACTGCAGATAAAGGCGATTTTCTTGCTCATGACTCCCCCTAGAACTGAACCAGCCGATCGGCGGTGAGCGCCGCCTCGGCCAACTGGCCCAGACCGCTCAGGCAAAATGGCGCTTGCAGATTGAAGTGCTCCAGCCCTGCCCCCTTGGCTTCCTGTTCATCGAGCACACCGCGCCGCATGGCGGCGGCGACACAGACGTCGATACCGATCCCCTGCTCTTCCGCCAGCTCTCGCCACAGACGCACCAGGTCAGTCTCATCGGATGCAGGCAGATGCAAACCGTTGCCGTTGCAGACCCCGTCCTGATAGAAGAACAGGTGGGACAAGGTATGCCCCTGTGCCAACAAGGTGCGGGCAAAACGATAGGCGGTGCTGGCCGACTGGGTGCCATAGGCGGGCCCCGTGACCAGGATGGCAAAACTCAGACTCATAGCAGGACTCCTGTGCTGACCCGGTCCATTTTACGCCAAAAACAAAAAAGCCCCTGCCAGGAGGGGCTTGATTCGATCTGTTGATCAGAGATGGGCAATCGCCTCGACCTCGACCAGCACATCTTTCGGCAGACGGGCCACCTCTACGCAGGAGCGAGCTGGCGCCGCATCGCCAAAGTAACGGGCATAGACCTGATTGAAGGCAACGAAGTTGTTCATGTCGCTCAGGAAGCAGGTGGTTTTGACCACTTTGCTGGCATCGGCACCCGCAGCGTGCAACACGGCAATCAGATTCTTCATCACCCGCTCGGCCTGCTCTTCAATGCCGCCAGCCACGATTTCCATGGTGGCAGGATCGAGCGGGATCTGCCCGGAGGTGAAGATCATTTCGCCAACCTTGGTAGCCTGAACATACGGACCAATCGCGGCAGGCGCCTTGTCGGTTGCAATCACTTCTTTAGCCATTCATCTATCCCCTTCTGGAATGAGTTACTCGTTCTCGTCTTCACCCTGCTTGCGCTGTCGGATGTAAAGATAAACGGTATGTTTTGAAATATTGAGTTTGTCCGCCACCAGATTGATCGAATCCTTGATGTCGAAAATGCCCTTCTCGAACAGCTGGGTCACGATGAAGCGGTTCTTGGCATTGTTGGCCACGGTGGGATCGCGATTGATCTCGTCGATGGTGTTATCCACCGTCTGGGCAACCAGCTCTTCCACGCTGTTGGCGAAGGTCTCTGGTGACTGGCGCGCCGCCTGCTGGGGCGTCGGGAAAAATTCGGCCACGAACTCGTGGAAGGGCGCATTGATGTGCAGGTTGATGCAAATAAGTCCCACTACTTGCCGCTCGCTGTTGCGAATGGCGATGGTGCTCGACTTCATCAGCGCGCCAGTACGGCTGCGAGCGAAATAGCTCTGGGTGTAATCCTGGCCGGTGCTCTCGATGTCCTTGAGCATGCGCAGGGCGAGATCGGTGATGGGCGCCCCGAGGGTGCGTCCGGTATTGAAGCCGTTAGCGATCTTGATCACCGACTCGTGCAGATTTTCCAGGGAGTGGAGGACCACTTCACAATGCTTGCCGAACAGCTCGGCCAAGCCATCGATGAGCCCATCGTATGAGCGCAACAATTCCCTGTCTTCATCTGTAAAAGTGCGGCTGATCAGCTGTTCTTCGGGAAGCATGGCTTCCTCGATACCGACAGTCATGTTCTACCCCTGTAATAACCATTCAACTTTCCCGAGTTTTAAATTGCAGGGGAGTAAAGTCAACTTTTTTTGATTTTTTACTCTACAACTTTGCTCTGGATCATCCTGAAACCCGCGCTGCGTCTACCTTTGCCGAGGAATTGGCCAACAAAAAGGGCTCCTTGAAGGAGCCCTTTTCAATCACGGATGACGAGTTACTCTTCGTCGAAGCTACCGGCTGCGTTCAGCAGATCCGCCAGGTTCTGCTCTGCTTCATCAGCGGTCACCTGCGGGGTACCAACAGCACGAGCTGCGGCAGCACGCTGGTTGATCCGGCTATGGTGGTAGGCAAAGCCGGTACCAGCCGGGATCAGACGACCCACGATGACGTTCTCTTTCAGGCCACGCAGTTCGTCACGCTTGCCACCAACGGCGGCTTCGGTCAGAACGCGAGTGGTTTCCTGGAAGGAAGCCGCGGAGATGAAGGACTCGGTGCTCAGAGATGCCTTGGTAATACCCATCAGTACATGACGGTAGGTCGCAGGGGTCTTGCCCTCGGCAACCAGCTTACGGTTGGCAATCTTCACACGAGCAACTTCAACCTGTTCGCCTTCGATCAGATCGGTATCGCCAGCGCTCAGGATCTCGCACTTGCGCAGCATCTGACGAACGATGACTTCGATGTGCTTGTCGTTGATCTTAACGCCTTGCAGACGGTAAACGTCCTGCACTTCGTTGGCGATGTAGTTGGCGACCGGGCTGATACCGCGCAGACGCAGGATGTCGTGAGCAGACTCAGGACCGTCCGCCAGCACTTCACCCTTCTCAACTTTTTCACCTTCGAACACGTTCAGGTTACGCCACTTCGGAATCATCTCTTCGTAGACGTTGCCACCATCGGTCGGGGTGATGACCAGACGGCGTTTGCCCTTGGTCTCTTTCCCGAAGGAGATGGTACCGGAGATCTCGGCCAGAATTGCCGGTTCCTTCGGTTGACGTGCTTCGAACAGATCCGCAACGCGCGGCAGACCACCGGTGATGTCCTTGGTACCGCCGGACTCTTGCGGGATACGCGCTACCGCGTCACCCACGCCCACGTTGGCACCATCTTCCAGGTTCACGATCGCCTTGCCCGGCAGGAAGTACTGGGCGGCTACATCGGTACCCGGGATCATCACGTCTTTGCCGTTCAGGTCGACCAGTTTAACGGTCGGACGCATCTCTTTACCGGCGCTCGGACGCTCGTTGACGTCCAGAACAACGATAGAAGAGAGACCGGTCAGCTCGTCGGTCTGACGAGTGATGGTCACACCATCGATCATGTGTTCGAACTGCAGGCGACCTGCCACTTCGGTGATGATCGGGTGGGTGTGCGGATCCCAATTGGCAACGGTCTCGCCAGCACTCACGGCCTGGCCGTCCTTCACTTCCAGCACAGAACCGTAAGGCAGCTTGTGGCTCTCCTTGGTACGGCCCATGTCGTCCATGATGGTCAGTTCGGTAGAACGTGAGGTGATAACCAGTTTGTCATCGCTGTTGTGAACGAACTTGGCGTTCTGCAGCTTGATGGTACCTGTGTTCTTGACCTGGATGCTGCTTTCAGCAGCGGCACGAGATGCAGCACCACCGATGTGGAACGTACGCATCGTCAGCTGGGTACCCGGTTCACCGATGGACTGGGCGGCGATAACACCGACAGCCTCACCCTTGTTAACCAGGTGACCACGGGCCAGATCACGGCCGTAGCAGTGAGCACAGTTACCGAAGTCGGTTTCACAGGTGATGGCAGAACGTACCTTCACACGGTCAACGGAGTTGCGTTCCAGCAGGTCACACAGCTGCTCGTCGAGCAGGGTGTTGCGAGCAACCAGGATCTCGTCCTCGGTACCCGGCTTGATGACATCTTCTGCCACCACACGACCCAGCACGCGTTCACGCAGCGGCTCGACCACGTCGCCACCCTCGATCAGCGGAGTCATCCACAGACCGTCGGTAGTGCCGCAATCGTCCTCGGTGATCACCATGTCCTGCGCCACGTCTACCAGACGACGAGTCAGGTAACCGGAGTTCGCAGTCTTCAGTGCGGTATCCGCCAGACCCTTACGAGCACCGTGGGTAGAGATAAAGTACTGCAGTACGTTCAGGCCTTCGCGGAAGTTCGCGATGATCGGAGTCTCGATGATGGAGCCATCCGGCTTGGCCATCAGGCCACGCATACCGGCCAGCTGACGGATCTGGGCGGCGGAACCACGCGCACCAGAGTCAGCCATCATAAAGATGCTGTTGAACGAGGCCTGCTCTTCTTCTTCACCCAGCGAGTTGACGTTACGCTCTTTGGACAAGTTCTCCATCATGGCCTTGGAGACGCGCTCGTTGGCGCTGGCCCAGATATCGATAACCTTGTTGTAACGTTCGCCCGCAGTTACCAGACCGGACAGGAACTGGTCCTGGATCTCGGCAACTTCGGCTTCGGCAGACGCGATGATGTCTTTCTTGGCATCCGGGATGACCATGTCATCGATACCAACGGAAGCACCGGACAGCGCCGCGTAGTGGAAACCGGTATACATCAGCTGGTCAGCGAAGATAACGGTGTCCTTCAGCCCCTGCTTGCGATAGCAGGTGTTCAGCAGACGGGAGATGAGCTTTTTGCCCAGCGCCTTGTTGGATACGCATTTGATCCAGTTCTGCGGATTGGCTTCCAGATCGGCCTGCTCGGCAGCAGTCAGCACCTTCGGCTCGTCGATCAGGGCGTATTCCATACCTTTCGGCAGGATCAGGCTCAGGATCGCACGGCCAACGGTGGTGTTCTTCATCTCGGTCTTGGCAACCAGCTCACCGGCTTCGTTCTTCACGTACTCGGTGATGCGGCACTTGACGCGAGCATGCAGGTCGGCCAGACCAGCACGGTACACTTTCTCGGCCTCTTTCGGGCCGGACAGCACCATACCTTCACCCTTCGCATTGATGCGGGCGCGGGTCATGTAGTACAGACCCAAGACCACGTCCTGAGAAGGAACGATGATCGGCTCACCGGAGGCTGGCGACAGGATGTTGTTGGTAGACATCATCAGCGCACGCGCTTCCAGCTGGGCTTCCAGGGTCAGCGGTACGTGGACCGCCATCTGGTCACCATCGAAGTCCGCGTTATACGCAGCACAAACCAGCGGGTGCAGCTGGATTGCCTTGCCTTCGACCAGAGTCGGTTCGAATGCCTGGATACCCAGACGGTGCAGGGTCGGTGCACGGTTCAGCAGAACCGGGTGCTCGCGGATCACTTCGTCCAGGATATCCCAAACGACAGCTTCCTCGCGCTCCACCATCTTCTTGGCGGCCTTGATAGTGGTCGCCAGACCGCGGGTTTCCAGCTTGCCATAGATGAACGGCTTGAACAGTTCCAGCGCCATCTTCTTCGGCAGACCGCACTGATGCAGACGCAGAGTCGGGCCTACGGTGATAACGGAACGACCGGAGTAGTCGACACGCTTACCGAGCAGGTTCTGACGGAAACGACCCTGCTTACCCTTGATCATATCGGCCAGGGATTTCAGCGGGCGCTTGTTGGAACCGGTGATGGCACGACCGCGACGGCCGTTATCCAGCAGCGCATCGACGGACTCTTGCAGCATACGCTTTTCGTTGCGCACGATGATGTCCGGAGCAGCCAGATCCAGCAGACGCTTCAAGCGGTTGTTACGGTTGATCACGCGACGGTACAGATCGTTCAGATCGGAAGTCGCGAAACGGCCGCCGTCCAGCGGTACCAGCGGACGCAGGTCCGGCGGCAGCACAGGCAGCACTGTCATGATCATCCACTCCGGCTTGTTGCCGGACTGCAGGAAAGCTTCCATCAGCTTCAGACGCTTGGTGGTCTTCTTGCGTTTGGTCTCGGAGTTGGTCTGATCCAGCTCCTCACGCATCGCTTTGACTTCACCTTCCAGATCGATGGCGCGCAGCAATGCCAGGATTGCTTCGGCACCCATCTTGGCGTCAAATTCGTCGCCCCACTCTTCCAGCGCATCCAGGTACTGCTCTTCGGAGAGCATCTGGCTGCGTTCGAGGTTGGTCATGCCCGGCTCGATAACTACGAAAGATTCGAAGTAGAGCACGCGTTCGATGTCGCGCAGGGTCATGTCCAGAAGCAGACCGATACGGGACGGCAGGGACTTCAGGAACCAGATGTGGGCAGTCGGGCTGGCCAGCTCGATGTGGCCCATACGCTCACGACGGACCTTGGTCTGGGTCACTTCAACGCCGCACTTCTCACAGATCACACCACGGTGTTTCAGGCGCTTGTACTTGCCGCACAGACACTCGTAGTCCTTCACCGGTCCGAAGATACGGGCGCAGAACAGACCATCACGCTCCGGCTTGAAAGTCCGGTAGTTGATGGTCTCAGGCTTTTTGACCTCACCGAATGACCAGGAGCGGATCATGTCAGGAGAGGCCAGACCGATCTTGATGCTGTCAAACTCTTCGGTCTTGGTCTGAGCCTTCAAAAACTTGAGTAAGTCTTTCACGTGTTTCCCCTGTCAGGAGTCTAACCTCGGCGCCCCGGCTGCCAAAACAGCGGGGCGCCCACGTCAATTCTCGAACAATAAGAGCGAGCTCTTACTCTTCGTCCAGCTCGATGTTGATACCCAGAGAGCGGATTTCCTTCAGCAATACGTTGAAGGATTCGGGCATGCCCGGCTCCATACGGTGGTCGCCATCCACGATGTTCTTGTACATCTTGGTACGGCCATTCACATCGTCAGACTTGACGGTCAGCATCTCCTGCAGGGTATATGCCGCACCGTAAGCCTCCAGGGCCCACACTTCCATCTCACCGAAACGCTGACCACCGAACTGAGCCTTACCACCCAGCGGCTGCTGGGTAACCAGGCTGTAAGAACCGGTAGAACGCGCGTGCATCTTGTCGTCGACCAGGTGGTTCAGCTTGAGCATGTACATGTAACCAACGGTTACTTTACGCTCGAAGCGGTTACCGGTACGGCCGTCGAACAGATCAATCTGACCGGATTCCGGCAGATCGGCCAGCTTCAGCAGGGCTTTGATTTCGCGCTCTTTGGCACCATCAAACACTGGAGTAGCAACCGGCAGACCCTTACGCAGGTTACCCACCAGGGTACGTACGTCGTCGTCAGACAGTTCGGCGATGTTCACTTGCTGGGTGTCCTTCTCGCCCAGGTCATAGACCTGTTGCAGGAAGTTGCGCATCTCGTGCAGCTCGCGCTGCTCTTTGACCATGCGATCGATCTTCTCGCCGATACCCTTGGCCGCAAGGCCCAGGTGCACTTCGAGGATCTGACCGATGTTCATACGGGATGGTACGCCCAACGGGTTCAGTACGATGTCGACCGGACGGCCGAACTCGTCATGAGGCATATCCTCGACCGGACAGATCTTGGAGATAACACCCTTGTTACCGTGACGGCCCGCCATCTTGTCACCCGGCTGGATGCGACGCTTGACTGCCAGATAAACCTTGACGATTTTCAGTACGCCCGGAGCCAGATCATCACCCTGGATAATCTTGCGACGCTTGTTCTCGAATTTCTTGTCGAACTCGGCTTTCAGCTCAACGTGCTGTTCAGCGATCTGTTCCAGTTCGGTCTGCTTGCCTTCGTCTTCGATGGCCAGTTCAAACCACTTGGAGCGATCGAGCTTGTTCAGACGATCTTCGCTGTAACCGGCGGCCAGCAGCAGGTTGCGGGAGCGGCCGAAAATGCCGTCTTCCAAGATCTTGAACTCTTCGGTCAAGTCCTTCTTCGCTTCCTTCAGCTGCATCTCTTCGATTTCTTTGGCGCGCTTGTCTTTTTCCACGCCATCGCGGGTAAAGACTTGCACGTCAACCACGGTACCGTACACACCGTTCGGTACACGCAGGGAGGAGTCCTTCACATCGGACGCCTTCTCACCGAAGATGGCGCGCAGCAGCTTCTCTTCCGGCGTCAGCTGGGTTTCACCTTTCGGGGTTACCTTACCGACCAGAATGTCGCCGCCCTTCACTTCGGCACCCACGTAGACGATACCGGACTCGTCCAGCTTGGACAGAGCGGCTTCACCCACGTTCGGGATGTCAGCAGTGATCTCTTCCGGACCCAGCTTGGTGTCACGGGAGATACAGGCCAGTTCCTGGATATGGATGGTGGTCAGGCGATCTTCCTGAACAACACGCTCGTTCACCAGGATCGAGTCTTCGAAGTTGTAACCGTTCCACGGCATGAACGCGACGCGCATGTTCTGACCCAGCGCCAGTTCACCCAGATCGGTGGACGGGCCGTCAGCCAGTACGTCGCCAGCCATGACCGGCTCACCCAACATCACGCAAGGACGCTGGTTGATACAGGTGTTCTGGTTGGAACGGGTGTATTTGGTCAGGTTGTAGATGTCGATACCGGCTTCGCCTGGCATCAGCTCATCTTCATTGACCTTCAGGACGATACGGGAGGCATCGACATAGTCGATTACGCCGCCACGCTTGGCCACTACGGTTACACCGGAGTCAACGGCCACAGCGCGTTCCATACCGGTACCTACCAGCGGCTTGTCAGCACGCAGAGTCGGTACAGCCTGACGTTGCATGTTTGAACCCATCAATGCGCGGTTCGCGTCATCGTGTTCCAGGAACGGGATCAGAGCGGCTGCCACAGATACGATCTGCTGCGGGCTCACGTCCATATACTGGATCTGGTCGGCGTTCATAAAGGTGGATTCACCTTTGTGACGGCACGGGATCAATTCATCTTTTAGACGGCCATCTTCGGTGGTCGCGGCGTTAGCCTGTGCGATCACGTACTTGCCTTCTTCAATAGCAGACAGGTAGTCCACTTCGTCGGTGATCACACCGTCAATGACCTTGCGGTACGGGGTCTCGAGGAAACCGTACTCGTTGGTACGAGAGTACACGGACAGAGAGTTGATCAGACCGATGTTCGGACCTTCAGGAGTCTCGATAGGGCACAGACGACCGTAGTGGGTCGGGTGTACGTCTCGGACTTCAAAGCCGGCACGCTCACGAGTCAAACCGCCCGGGCCCAGCGCGGAAATTCGACGCTTGTGGGTCACTTCGGAGAGCGGGTTGTTCTGGTCCATAAACTGGGACAGCTGGCTGGAACCAAAGAACTCTTTGACTGCAGCGGAGATCGGCTTGGCGTTGATCAGATCCTGCGGCATCAGGGTGTCCAGGTCGCCCAGGGAGAGACGCTCCTTGACCGCACGCTCGACACGCACCAGACCGACGCGGAACTGGTTTTCAGCCATTTCACCGACAGAACGGATACGACGGTTACCCAAGTGGTCGATATCGTCCACTTCGTCGTTACCGTTACGGATGTCGATCAGGCGCTTCATCACATCGACGATGTCGTCTTTGGTCAGTACACCTGCGCCAGTCTCGTCTTCACGACCC
This sequence comes from Aeromonas sp. 601039, assembly GCF_049174415.1. NCBI lineage: Bacteria > Pseudomonadati > Pseudomonadota > Gammaproteobacteria > Aeromonadales > Aeromonadaceae > Aeromonas > Aeromonas sp. 601039. The sequence continues at coordinate 5,088 of NZ_JAAKTL010000038.1, read as the reverse complement.
AGACGGCGGTTGAACTTCATCCGACCTACGGTAGACAGGTCGTAACGCTCGGCGGAGAAGAACAGGTTTTCGAACAGCTGTTCTGCAGCTTCGCGAGTAGGCGGCTCGCCCGGACGCATCATGCGATAGATCTCGACCAGCGCTTCCAAACGGTTGGAGCTGGAGTCGACACGCAGGGTCTCGGACATGTAAGCACCGTGATCCAGTTCGTTGGTGAACAGAACCTCGAAATGCTTGAAGCCGGCTTGGGACAGGTTGGCGATCGCTTCCAGGCTCAGTGCCTGGTTGGCGGTCACGACCATCTCGCCAGTTTGCGGATGTGCGTAGTCCTTGGCAGCAACTTTGCCAACAACATACTCAACCGGTACCTCAATTTGGGTAACGGCGTCTTTTTCCAACTGACGGATGTGACGCGCAGTCACACGACGACCGGTCTCAACCACCACGGCGCCATTGGCCACGATGTCAAAGGTCGCAGTTTCACCACGCAGACGCTCCGGCACCAGATCCATCATCAACTTGCCATCTTTTACTTCAAAACCGATGGTCTCGAAGAAGGTGGCCAGGATTTGTTCGGAAGTGAAGTCCAGGGCGCGCAGAATAATGGATGCTGGCAGTTTGCGACGACGGTCGATACGGACAAACAGGTTGTCTTTCGCATCGAACTCGAAGTCCAGCCAGGAGCCACGGTAGGGGATAACGCGAGCGTTATACAGCACCTTACCGGATGAATGTGTTTTGCCTTTATCGTGGTCGAAGAAGACGCCCGGGCTGCGGTGCAGCTGGGAAACGATAACCCGCTCGGTACCATTGATAACAAAGGTGCCGTTCTCGGTCATGAGCGGAATTTCGCCCATGTATACTTCTTGTTCCTTGATGTCTTTGACGGTGCCGGCAGCTGCTTCACGGTCGTACAGAACCATACGAAGCTTGACACGCAGCGGCGCGGAGTAGGTCACTCCACGGATCTGGCATTCTTTTACGTCAAATACCGGCTCACCCAGGCGATAGCTGACATACTGAAGCTCAGCACTACCGGAGTAACTGGTGATCGGGAAAACGCTACGGAAAGCGGCCTCTAGGCCATATTCACCTTCCGGGTCAGCCTCGATGAACTGCTTGAAGGAGTCCAGCTGAATGGACAACAGATAAGGCGTGTCCAGTACCTGGTCTCGCTTACCGAAGTCCTTACGAATGCGTTTTTTTTCGGTATAAGAGTAAACCATAGGGTTCCTCAGCTCGCTGATAAGTGACCCACTCTGTCCCGCGGGACAGCTCTGTCTCAACACCGTTTTGTGTTGGCCCGGACGAAAGAAGACAGTCCGGATTGCTGGTGCACCGAGAGTCGTAAACGGTGTGAAATGCTCTCAGTCTACAGCGCAAAAAGGCTGGTGAACAAAAATTCACCAGCCCTAGCCTGTTTTATCAGGCTAATCTACATAAATGCAGATTATTTGATCTCAACAGAAGCACCGGCAGCTTCCAGCTCTTTCTTCAGAGCTTCAGCTTCGTCTTTGGAGACGGCTTCTTTCAGGTTAGCCGGAGCAGCTTCTACCAGATCTTTGGCTTCTTTCAGGCCCAGACCGGTAGCGCCACGAACGGCTTTGATGACGGCAACTTTGTTGGCACCGGCAGCAGTCAGAACTACGTCGAACTCGGTCTTCTCTTCTACTGCTTCAGCGGCCGGACCGGCAGCAACAGCAACAGCGGCAGAAACACCGAATTTCTCTTCCATAGCTTCGATCAGCTCAACAACTTCCATTACGGACATGGAAGCAACGGCTTCGATGATTTGGTCTTTAGTGATAGACATGACAAAAATTCCTGATGTTGAATAAACTCAAACAGCCTAAATAGGCGAGAATCAAGCAGCAGCTTGCTTCTGATCACGCACAGCAGCGATGGTACGAACCAGCTTGCCAGCAGAGGCTTCTTTCATAGTCGCCATCAACTTCGCAATTGCTTCGTCGTAAGTCGGCAGCGTGGCCAGACGATCAATTTGTGCTGCGGCGATAAACTCACCGTTAAAAGCGCCAGCCTTGATTTCGAACTTTTGGTTCGCTTTGGCAAACTCTTTGAACAGACGAGCAGCAGCGCCCGGGTGTTCGTTAGAGAAAGCAATCAAGGTAGGACCGGTAAATGCGTCGTTCAGGCACTCGTATTCGGTACCTTCTACCGCGCGACGCAGCAGGGTGTTACGCACAACGCGCATGTACACACCGGCTTCACGAGCGGTTTTACGCAGGACGGTCATCTTGTCTACAGTGACACCGCGAGAATCGGCAACAACTGCAGAAAGAGCGCCTTTGGCAGCTTCGTTGACTTCAGCAACAATTGCCTTTTTGTCTTCGAGTCCCAATGCCATTGGCTTAACTCCTGGATTGAATCCGGGTCAAATGACCCAGTACTGACACATCCCCCCTACCTTTACAACAGAGGGGAACGATGCGGTAGCAGGATTCCAGAAGAGAAAGAATCTTTCTCGCTGGGTTTCCGGCACCGTCTACGCAGGAAACATTAAGGCTTTACAGCCTCCTGCGGTCTTGGACGGAGGTCGAAACCCCCAACCAATCAAGGCGCAAAATTATAGATTAAATTTTGCGCCTTGTAAAACCCATCAATTAGGCCTGAGCTTCCAGAGAAGCTTGGTCTACGGCAACACCGGCACCCATGGTGGTGGAGATGCTGACTTTCTTGATGAATTGACCTTTGGCGGAAGAGGGCTTGCCTTTTTTCAGGGCAACCAGCAGAGCTTCCAAGTTTTCTTTCAGCTGAACTTCGTTGAAAGAAACCTTACCCAGAGTGGTATGGATGATACCATTCTTGTCGTTACGGTAACGAACCTGACCAGCCTTGGCGTTCTTGACAGCTTCGGCAACGTTAGGAGTTACAGTACCAACTTTCGGGTTCGGCATCAGGCCGCGCGGGCCCAGGATTTGACCCAGTTGACCAACAACGCGCATGGCATCCGGGGATGCGATAACTACGTCGAAGTTCATCTCGCCTTTCTTAACCAGATCGGCCAGGTCATCCATACCTACCAGGTCAGCACCGGCAGCTTTAGCTGCTTCGGCATTGGCACCTTGGGTAAATACGGCAACGCGTACATCACGACCGGTACCGTGCGGCAGTACAGTAGCACCACGTACGTTCTGGTCAGATTTACGAGCGTCGATACCCAGGTTGACAGCAACGTCAACGCTTTCAACGAACTTGGCGGTAGCCAGTTCTTTCAGCAGGGCAATGGCTTCGTTGATGGAGTACTCTTTGGTACCGTCAACTTTTTCGCGAATAACGCGCATACGCTTGGAAAGTTTAGCCATTGTCTTAATCCTCCACTACCAGACCCATGGAACGAGCGGAGCCTGCGATGCAACGTACTTTTGCATCCAGATCGGCACCGGTCATATCCGGTTCTTTGGTCTTGGCGATTTCTTGCAGCTGGGCTACGGTCACCTTACCAACCTTGTCTTTGTTCGGCTTGGCAGAACCAGACTTGATGCCAGCAGCTTTCTTCAGCAGGAAGGAAGCAGGCGGAGTCTTGGTTTCGAAGGTGAAGGAACGGTCGCTGTAAACGGTGATCACGACCGGGGTCGGTGAACCTTTTTCCAGCTTTTCTGTACGAGCGTTGAACGCCTTACAGAATTCCATGATGTTAACACCGTGTTGACCCAGTGCAGGACCAACGGGAGGAGACGGGTTGGCTGCACCAGCAGCAACCTGCAGCTTGATATAAGCTGTGACTTTCTTAGCCATTAGGAAATTACCTCAAAAATGGGTTCTAGCGCCTCGGAGACATGCTCCTGCAAACGGCTCCCCAACTAATAAAGGGGCAGCGAATTATAGAGATATTCGCTGCCCCTGACAACTGTTGAGTGAACAGAAATCAATCAGCCCTTTTCGACCTGACCGAAATCCAGCTCAACGGGAGTAGAACGACCGAAGATCAGTACAGAAACCTTCACGCGGCTCTTCTCGTAGTCCACCTCTTCAACGGTTCCATTGAAGTCGGCAAACGGACCATCGGCAACCCGCACCATTTCACCCGGTTCAAACAGGGTTTTCGGACGCGGCTTGTCGTGGGCATCCTGCAGACGGTTCAGGATGGCATCGGCCTCTTTGTCGGAGATCGGTGCCGGACGGTCGGAAGTACCGCCGATGAAGCCCATGACGCGCGGTACGTTACGCACCAGGTGCCATGTGGTTTCATCCATGATCATCTGAACCAGGACATAGCCCGGGAAAAACTTGCGCTCACTCTTGCGCTTCTGGCCTGCACGCATCTCGACCACTTCTTCGGTCGGGACCAGTACTTCACCGAACATGTCTTCCATGCCATGCATCTTGATATGCTCGCGCAGGGATTTGGCGACACGGCCTTCATAGCCGGAAAACGCCTGCACGACATACCATCTCATACGCTGTTCACGTTGTTCAGTCATGGCTTATCCTTACACACCGGTAATCAGGTTGACCAACCAGACCAAGGCGCCGTCCAGAACGAACAGCAGCAGCCCCATCACGGCGGTCACAGCCAGCACAATCAGGGTTGTCTGAATGGCTTCCTGACGGGTTGGCCATACGACCTTGCGGACTTCCAGGCGAGACTCACGGGCGAATGCCAGTGTTGCCTTCCCTTTGGTGGTTTGCAGGGCTACTGCACCGGCAGCAGCGATGACAATGACCACACCCAAGGCGCGGACGGCAGCAATAACATCGCTCAGTAGATAATTACCTACTACAGCGGCCACCAGGATAATGAAAACCAGGCCCCAAAGCAGGGTATCCTTGCTTCCGCCCTGGTTCTCAGAACTAACACTCATACAACCCACCTGTATCTGACGTAACCAAAGACACAAAAGCCCCGTACGAGACGAGGTATATGGCAGGGGCGGCAGGACTCGAACCCGCAACCATCGGTTTTGGAGACCGCTGTTCTACCAATTCGAACTACGCCCCTGCATAAGAAAGCCCCTATTATAGGGGCTTTGCTTTATTTATGTAAGCCAAAGATTAAGCGATAACTTTAGCTACAACACCAGCACCTACGGTACGGCCACCTTCACGGATAGCGAAACGCAGGCCGTC
>NZ_JAAKTL010000037.1:0-18362 GCF_049174415.1 Aeromonas sp. 601039 | reverse complement strand
GTGGCATTCGCCATGCGAGAGTAGGACACTGCCAGGCACCCAATACAAGAAACCCCGCTCATCGAGCGGGGTTTTTTATTGGCTGGAATTCAGAAAACCGCCTGATTATTAAGCTTTTCCCTTATTGTCATTCAATGGCCGCGCCTTGGAATGGGTACATAAAGCCCCAAAGGGATCTCTTTATCTGTTCAATATTTGCCCGCTGGTTCAATGGGTTGGATATAAAAAACACAGAATGTGATGCCTCTACCTTTCTTGTGATGTCTCCTCTGGTTTAATTCTTCAGTCCATATTGATGGACCAAGGAATCACAATAATTTAAGGAATAGACTCATGTTCAAGAGAACAGTAACGATGATGCTGGCGGCGGGAACCCTGGTATTAGGCGGTTGCGCATCCAATGGTGGTGCAGAGCAGGCGGGGGCAGACAACAGCGACTTCGGTGGCAAGTCCATCTACCTGCGCGGGGAGATGAACGACTGGATGGCGACTGATGAAAGCAAGGTAGTCAAGGTAGCCGACAAGCTCTACATGGCCAAAGGCACCCTCAAGAAAGAGTGGGCCCCCTACAAGTTCAAGTTTGCTGATTCAGGCTGGAGCTGCGGTACCAACTTTGGCTACAAGAGCCCGAGTGATGGTGTTGCCGTACTGGGTGGTGAGGCTGTGCCGGTCAACCCCTGTTCCAAGTATGAGGACATGAAGTTCTCACCGGATGCCGATGGCGTCTACGAGTTCTATCTGAATATGGCGGGTGAAACACCGACGGTATACGTCAAGAAGCCCTGATCTATCTCTGAGTGTTAAATCTCTCATTAAATTAATCAGTTAAGTGCCTCGGCCCAGAAATCTGCTGGCCGGGGCATTTTTTTAGGTTAGAATCGGCGCCCTCATGGCATCAGGTGTACTATATGTTGTGTCATTAATTTTAGATGACACCATTAGTTGTGTTTTCTGCTGTTGTCATGATGTCGATGCATTCACATAAGGTTGATTGAAAATGGCTAAATCGAACCCGGTGCTGGAGAGTGAGCTTGGCTCCCGCCTTATCCCCATGCAGGAAACGTCCCTCGAGATCTGGGATAGCAAGTATCGCCTCAAGAGCAAGGATGGCACTCCCATCGACAGCTCTATCGATGAGACCTACCAGCGGGTAGCCCGTGCGTTGGCAGAGCAGGAGCTGGAGCCTGAGGCCTGGTATGAGCCGTTCCTGTGGGCGCTGCGCAATGGGGCCATTCCGGCGGGCCGCATCACCTCCAACGCCGGGGCGTTTGAGCACAAGCCTGCGACTTCAACCATCAACTGTACTGTTTCCGGCACCATCGAAGATTCGATGGACGATATCCTCGGCAAGGTGCACGAGGCTGGCCTGACCCTGAAAGCCGGGTGCGGTATCGGCTATGACTTCTCGACCCTGCGCCCGCGCGGTGCCTTTGTCTCCGGTGCCGGTGCTTACACCTCCGGCCCGCTCTCCTTTATGGATATCTATGACAAGATGTGTTTCACCGTCTCGTCAGCCGGTGGCCGTCGCGGCGCCCAGATGGGCACCATGGATATCCGCCATCCCGATGTGATCGAGTTTATTCAGGCCAAGCGTGAAGATGGCCGCCTGCGTCAGTTCAACCTCTCCCTGCTCATCACCGAAGATTTCGTCAAGGCGGTGAAAGAGGATGCCCCTTGGTCGCTGATCTTCCCCTACACCGCCAAAGAGGTGGAGCAGGATGGCATTGCGCTGGACGATCCCGCTCAGGTGCTATGGGCCGACTGGCCCAACAAGGAAGGGGTTGTATTCAACGAGTTGGGGCAGGTCGCTTGTAAGGTCTACAAGACCATGCCAGCCCGCAAGCTGTGGAATGTCATCATGACCTCCACCTATGACTATGCAGAGCCCGGTTTCATCCTGATCGACAAGGTCAATCAGATGAACAACAACTGGTTCTGTGAAGAGATCCGCGCGACCAACCCCTGTGGCGAGCAGCCGTTACCGCCTTACGGTGCCTGTCTGCTGGGTTCGGTCAATCTGACCAAGTTTGTGCGCGACCCGTTTACTGAAAACGCGGCGTTCGATTGGCAGGCGTTTCGCAAGGTGGTGGCCATCTTCACCCGCATGCTTGACAACGTGGTGGAGATCAACCAGCTGCCGCTTGCCAAGCAGCGCGAGGAGATTACAGCCAAGCGCCGTCACGGCATGGGTTTCCTGGGGCTTGGTTCGACCCTGACCATGCTGCAGATCAAGTACGGTTCTGCCGCGTCCGTCGCTTTTACCGAGCAGGTATCCCAGGAGCTGGCGATGACCGGCTGGCAGGAGTCCCTGCGTCTGGCCAAGGAGAAAGGCTCTGCCCCCATCATGGAGCAGGAGTTTGAAGTGACTGGCAAGATGCTGCGTCTGCGCCCGGAAATGGCGGCTGATGGCATCAAGGTGGGTGACAAGGTGAAGGGCAAGGTGCTGCATGCGCGTTATAGCCGCTATATGCAGCAGGTTGCCGAGGTAGATCCTGCGCTGGTCGCCGAGCTGGCCGAAGTGGGTGGGCGTTTCACTCACCACAGCAGTATTGCGCCTACCGGCACCATCTCGCTGTCACTGGCCAACAACGCCAGCAACGGCATCGAGCCGAGCTTTGCTCACCACTACAGCCGCAACGTCATCAAGCCGGGCAAGAAGAGCAAGGAGAGCGTGGATGTCTACTCCTTCGAGCTGCTGGCCTATCGCGAGCTGGTGAATCCATCCGCCATGCCCTATGCCGATGATGAGGCGAGTCGTCTGCCGGACTACTTCATTACTGCTGATGACATCACCCCGGCGCAACATGTGGACATTCAGGCGGCGGCCCAGCGCTGGATCGACTCCTCCATCTCCAAGACTGCCAACGTGCCGACTGATTTCCCGTTCGAGCAGTTCAAGGACATCTACATGTATGCCTCGGACTCCGGCCTCAAGGGCTGCACCACCTTCCGCTTCAATCCGGAGGCCTTCCAGGGCGTGCTGGTGAAGGAGAAGGATCTGGAGAACACCCTGTACGATTTCACCCTGGAGGATGGTTCCGTCATCTCCGTCAAGGGGAATGAAGAGATCGAATACGATGGCGAGCTGCATACGGCTGCCAACCTCTATGACGCCTTGAAAGAAGGCTATTACGGTAAATTCTGAGAACGACATTATGGTCAAGAAGATCGACAAGAAAATCGTCGCCTACAAGGTGCGTACCAAGGATGAGCCGCAAGAAGATCTCTCTGTGCAGGATGACGTAGTGCATATGCACGAAACCGTGCTGCGCCCGGAGCGGCTGATGGGCACCACCTACAAACTGAAGACGCCGGAGCATGTCTCCGAGCACTCACTGTTCATCACCATCAACGACATCATTCTCAACGAGGGCACGGTTCACGAAACTCGCCGTCCGTTCGAGATTTTCATCAACTCCAAGAGCCTGGAGCACTATCAGTGGATCGTGGCGCTGACCCGCATCATCTCGGCGGTATTCCGCAAGGGTGGGGATGTCACCTTCCTGGTCGAGGAGCTGCGCTCGGTGTTTGATCCCAAGGGCGGATACTGGAACAAGGGCAAGTATGTGCCGTCGCTGATCGCCGAAATTGGCAACGTGATCGAGAGCCATCTCACCGAGATCGGCATGCTCAAGGCGCCGGGATTGGATGAGCATCAGCAGGCGTTTCTGGCCGAGAAGCAAGCCGAGTTGAAAGCCGCTCAGGAGGCTGAAGAGCAGGAGGCGAGCAGTGGTTTCCCGGCCAATGCCGCGCTCTGCTACAAGTGCCACACCAAGGCGCTGGTGCTGAAGGATGGCTGCATGACCTGCCTCAACTGTGGCGACTCCAAGTGCGGCTGACAGACATGCCCAAGTAGTTGAACGATAGAGAAAAGACCGGCCACAGTGCCGGTCTTTTTATTGCTGTTTTTATGCGCAATCAAATCAGGCGGCCCAGTGACTTGTTGCGCGATAGTAAAATCGGGCGTAGCGTTGAGGGTAATAAAACTGTCACGGCCGTGTGGTTTCAATGACATCTGAGATTCACACACGTGGCCCTTCAGTGCCAAGGAGGATGCTTATGGACAATACGGACCGAAAGCTGTTTATCCTGGATACCAACGTTCTGCTTCACGAACCCCTCGCTATCTATTCCTTCAAAGAGCACGACGTGCTCATCCCCATGACGGTGCTGGAAGAGCTCGATAACATCAAGGATCGCAACAAGGATGTCAGCCGCGACGCGCGGGTAGCCATCCGTGCGCTGGAAGATGTGTTCCGCGATGCAACCCCGGATCAGATCACCCAGGGCGTTCCACTGGCTGGCGAAGCGAGCGGCAATATCTGCATCTTCAGCGATCACCATCTGCCGCAGGATGCCGAGGTGTTTACCGACAAGGAGGCCGACAACCGCATCATCAACGCGGCCCTCTATCTGCAAAAGCACGAGTTGAAGCGTCAGGTGGTGCTGGTCACCAAAGACATCAACATGCGCCTCAAAGCCAAAGGGGCCGGGCTTGCTCACGTTGAAGATTACCGTAGTGACCAGTTGATCGATGATATCCGCCTGCTGGCCAAGGGTTTTCAGGTGGTGCCCGGCAGCTTCTGGGAGCGGGTTGGCGAGTGTGAGAGCGAGACCCACGGCCGCGACACCATCCATGTGATCGATGCCAACCTGCTGGAGGGGGTTCACGTAAACCAGTATCTGGTGGATGAAGAGAATTTCTTCGCAGCCCGGGTGCTCAGTCACGACGGCAACAAGATCCGCATCAAGGATCTGGGTCGCGAGCGACTGATGTCCCGCAAGGCGTGGGGTGTCCATCCCAAGAACGTCTATCAGGGGATGGCGCTGGATGCACTGCTCGATCCGCACATCGATCTGGTGATCCTGACCGGCCCGGCCGGTTGCGGCAAGACCTTGCTGGCAATGGCTGCTGCGCTGGAGCTGGTGATTGAGAAGGGCATTTACGAGAAGGTGATCGTCACCCGGAATACCCCGGAAATTGCTGAAAGCATCGGCTTTCTGCCCGGCACCGAAGAGGAGAAGATGATGCCCTGGTTGGCGGCGGTGACCGACACCCTGGAGGTGCTGCATAAGCAGGACGAGAACATGAGCGGCTCGCTCAGCTACATCATGGAGAAGGCCAACATCCAGTTCAAATCGGTCAACTTCATGCGCGGACGCAGCATCCAGAACACCTTCGTGTTGCTGGATGAGTGCCAGAACCTGACCGCGTCCCAGATCAAGACCATCATCACCCGCTGCGGCGAGGGTACCAAGATCGTCTGCTCCGGTAACCTGGCCCAGATCGACTCCAACTACCTGAGCCCGGTGACCTCGGGTCTCACCTACATCGTCGAGCGCTTCAAGGATTTTGACGGCAGTGCCAACATCTTCCTCAACGGCGTGGTGCGCAGCCGACTGGCTTCGTTCGCCGAGGAAAATCTCTGATTTAACGGGAGCTCTGCATGTGAAAGGGGAAGCCATCCGGCTTCCCCTTTTTTGATCCCGTCGCCGGTCATGAGCCCTGCGTACGACCCAGATAGCGTAGTAGACCGGGATGATCGCTGTTTTGCAGAATATCCGGCTTTCCCTGCAGGGCGATGCGCCCCTCGTCCACAAACAGCACCTGATCGGCAATCAGCTGGGCATCTTCCGGATTGTGGGAGACCATCAGTACGGTAATGCCCTGTTCGCAGGCTAGCCTCGCCACTTCCGCCAGCATCTCCCGGCGCAGGGCGGGATCGAGGGCAGAGAAGGGCTCATCCAGCAGCAGCAGCGGTTTGCCGCGCACCAGCGCGCGAGCCAGCCCGACTCGCTGCTGCTGGCCGCCGGAGAGCTGTTCAGGCTGGCGGTTTAACATCTCGCCAAGACCAACCCGTGCGGCTGCATCGATCACTTGTGCCCGTTGGGCTGCACTCAGGCGCAGACCCGGGTGCAAGCCGATGGCGATATTGTCGAACACCGACAGATGGAGGAACAGGTTGTGATCCTGAAACAGGGTGGTGACTGGCCGCTCGGCCGGGCCCAGCGGCAGCAGATCTTCGCCATCGAAGCTGAGGCGGCCCGACTCCACCGGCACGAATCCGGCGATCATCCCGAGCAGGGTCGATTTACCTGCGCCGCTTGGGCCGATCAGTGCGGTGATCTCTCCCTTGGGCAGGGTCGCGCTGAAGCTGACGCGCCAGTCGGGGTAGCTGGTCACCAGCGTATCAATGTTCAGCATGTTTTCCTCCAAGACCCCGCTCCACCAGCCAGAACAGGGAGAAACAGAGCGTCAGCAGCAGCAGAGCGGTGGCGGCTGCCTCGGTCAATCGATAGCTGCCAAGCTGTTGGTAGAGCAGCCAGGGCAGGGTGGTGAGCTCCTGACTGCCAAACATGGCGATGGCGCCAAGATCCCCCAGCGAGAGGATCATCGACAGCGCCATCGCCAGTGCCAGCGGGCGGCGCAGCAGCGGCCACTCCACCAGTCGCAGGCGATGCAGGCCGCGTACCCCCAGGCTGTCCGCCAGCCGGTCGTATTGGCGCACCACCAGCTGCATGGGGGCGGAGAGGGTGCGCATCACATAGGGTAGCGCCATCAGGGCGTTGACCAGCACCACCAGCCAGGGGCCGAGGGCGAACACATCGGCGAACGGCATAAACAGGATGAAGAGACCGGTAGAGAGCACCACTGCCGGGATCATCAGGATCACCGAGCCGCTGGCCTCCCACAGGGCGGCAGCCCGCCGCTTGCGAGCCCGTATCCGTAGATGACGGCTGGTCAGCAGCAGTGCACCGCCGAGCAAGGTGGCCAATGCACCGGCTGCCAACGCAATCAACAGCGACTGGCCGCTCGCCTGCCACAGTTTGGCGGAGGTGAGCGCCGTCAGCAGACCGGGGTGGAGGCCGGCGACGATGATGGCCAGCAACGGTGGCAGAAAGATGGCGAGCCCGATGCTGAGCGAGAGGAGATCCACCACGGCCGTGCCTGGCTGATGGCGATCCGGCCGCAGGCAGGGACGACGGGGTGTCACCCTGCTGGCCGGGGTGCTCTGCAGCTTGTGCTGCAGGGCGAGCAGGGCGGCGGTCAGGATCAGCTGAACCAGCGCCAGTCCGCCTGCGGTGGCGAGATCGAAGTCAAAGCGCAGCGCCTGATAGACGGCCACCTCCAGCGTGGTGGATTTCGGCCCGCCTCCCAGCGCCAGCACTGTGGTGAAGCTGGTGAAGCAGAGCATAAAGATGAGGCTGGCCAGCCCCGGCAATATGCCGCGAATAAGAGGCCACTCCAGCAGCCGGAAGATATGGGATGAGCGCATGCCGAGCTGGCTGGCAAGGCGCCAGCTCGATTCGGGGATGCTCTCTATGCTCTGCAGCATCAGGCGTGCCGCCAGCGGCATATTGAAGAAGACGTGGGCCAGCAGGATACCGAACAGGCCGTAGAGATAATTGCCGGGATCCAGCCCCAAGGTGCGCAGCAGCTGCGGCAGCCACCCCTGTTTGCCGTGTACCGCTACTATGCCGAAGATGGCGATGATGACCGGCAGCACCAGCGAGAGGCCAAATAGCTTGATCAGCAGGGTTCGGCCAATGAAACGGCGCCGCGCCAATGCACGGGCCACCGGAATGGCCAGCCCCAGGCTCAGCAAGGTGGAGAGCAGTGCCTGCCCCAGACTGAAGCCCAGCACATGACGCAGATAAGGATCTGCGAACATGGTGCGGGGTGCCAGCGAACCGGCCTGCCACAGCAGGGCCGCGAGCGGCCCGAGGGATAACAGCAGGATCAACAGGGTGGCTGCACTGCCCGGCAGCCACCAGAGGGGACGAGCCTGTGGTTTCAGATAACGGCTCACTGGGTGACGGCTTGCAGCCACTCGCGGATCCACCCTTTGCGATTGGCGGCCACCTCATCGCTGCTGAAGGCGAGCGGCTTGGCTACAGTGATCATCTGCTCGAAACCTTTTTGCAGTTGGGTATCGATCACCGGATACATCCAGTTGCCGGTCGGGATCTCATTCTGGAAGGCGGGGCTCACCATAAATTGCAGGAACTGGTCAGCCAGCTTCTCCTGTTTGGCGCTCTTCAGCTTGGCGGCCACTTCCACCTGACGGTAGTGGCCCTCTTCAAACGCCGCAGCCTGATACTGGGGCTTGTTCTCGGCAATCAGGTGATAGGCCGGAGAGGTGGTGTAGGAGAGCACCATGTCCGCTTCGCCATCGAGGAACATGCCATAAGCCTCTGACCACCCCTTGGTGACGGTGACCGTCTTTTTGGAAAGCTCGGCCCAGGCGGCAGGCGCCTTGTCGCCGTAGACAGACTTCATCCACAGCATCAGCCCCTGCCCCGGGGTGGAGGTGCGGGGATCCTGATAGATCACCTTGAGGTCGGGACGCTCCACCAGCTCTTTCAGGCTCTTGGGCGGCTGCTTGAGTTTGTCTTTGTCATAGACGAAGGCAAAGTAGCCGTAGTCGTAGGGGACGAAGGTGTCATCCTGCCAGCCACCCGGCACCTTGATGCCATCCAGCTTGGCGGGATGGGGGGCGAACAGACCGCTCTGCTTGGCTTCGCTGATGAGGGCATCGTCGAGCCCCAGCACCAGATCAGCCTTGCTGTGGTTGCCCTCCAGCCGCAGCCGGTTGAGGATGGCGACCCCATCTTCGAGGGGAACCAGATTGAGGGTGCAGCCGCACTCTTTCTCGAAGGCCTGTTTGATCTTGGGCCCCGGACCCCACTCGGCAGTGAAAGAGCTGTAGGTGTAGACGGTGAGGGTGTCAGCGGCGAACACATTGGCCGACAGCAGGCAGGTGGTGACCAGCAGCAGGGTCTTCATGGGTGGCACTCCCTATTACTTGTTAATAACGAGGTGCCAGCGGGTGAGGGCGCAAAAAATGAGCGCCATGCCTCAAATTCCTCCGCCAGCATTATCTGGATCAGGTACACGGGTATAATCTCAGCGGTAAACCGCACCCCGTTTGAGAAACGAACCGCATTGTATTAACGTTCTTTTGGGTAGACCAGCACAATTGTGCAATACCCATGAGATGACGCCCACCCAACAGAGGATGTTCGCGTGCTTACCAATACCAAGGAAAGGCGTGCCTTTGCGCGCATGGTCATCAATGCTCCGGTCACCGTCTATCAGCAGCAGCTGGTGCTGGAGGGGATCTGCCGGGATCTCAGTGCCAACGGCATGGGGATTGCGGTCTCTGAACACCAGCTCGACATCAATCAGCCCATCCGGATCAGTCTTGCCACCAACAACAACCTGTTGCCCCCCTTTGAAGCCCATGCCCGTATTATCCGAGTGCTGGAGGAGGAGAGCGGGTTGCTGCTGGCGGTGGAGTTTCTGCCTCAGGGTTAATCCTCTCTCCTCATCGGCAGAGGGGGGGGGTTAGCCTTTTTCCTGAACCGGTTGCACACTCAACTGCTTGCTATCGACCAGCGTTTTGCTGGTCGAAGCTATTTGGCCCGCAGGCAAGGTGGCGGGGCCTGTGGGTTCGAGCAGCAGGTAGTTTTGCCCCTGCCAGTTGAGGGTCGCATCCCCCGGCTTGGCGGGCAGGTCAACAGCCAGCAGGGCATGGCCGGGGACGAACACCATGGCCTGTTTCAGCTCGGGAAAGAGCTGGGCCAGCATGGCGGCCATCAGGGTTACCTTGCTGTCGCAATCACCCCGGTTCTGTTCCAGTACCTGACGGGGCGGGAGGAAGCCCTTGCCCTGTCTTCCATTCAGGCTGTCGAGCTGCTGATAGGGGATGCTCTGGATAAAGGTGAGCATATGGGCCACGGTTTTCTGGCGCGCTTCTGTTTCGGTACTGCCCTGCTGTTTGAGCTGATCCGCCAGCGGAGCCAGCCCGCTGCGACTCTCCAGCGCGATGCGCACATGATCTTGCTTCACCGCCAGCTGCCCGTCGGGGGTGTTGAAGTACTGGAAGTAGTGTTTGGTCAGCCACGCCTGCTCCTCTTTGCTTCGCTTGGACTGCAGAAAGGCCATCGCCTCGCGTGCCTTGTCCTGATTGCGGCTTTTCAGATGCAGCTCCAGCGAGGGGCGGGAGAGGGTGAACTGCACCTCGGGGTAGTTCTGGCGCACCTCCCGCAGCAATACCTGCAATACCTCCTCCTGCATTCTGGCCGGGCGATAGGCGATGAGAGGCGGCAACTTGCCCTGTTCGAGCCGGTAGGTGAGCTGTTGGGATTTGCCTTCGCTATCCTGCCAGCCGACGCTGATCTGGCCGAGGCTGTTGTTGAAGCTGGTTTGGCTGGCCCCCGCAGGCAGGGCAATCAGCAGGGCACAGAGCAGAGGAATTGCCGTCGGTCTCTTCATCATCCTTTCCTGTGGCACGGGCCAGTTCCGGTGGTCCAAAGTGGGAAGCGTCGCGGACAGTAAAACAGGGAGCCGAAGCTCCCTGTTGATTCTACTCGTTTTTTGCAACTGGCTGATTAAATCCAGCTCGGCTGCTTTGCCTCAAAGGCGCTGATGGCGGCCTCGTGCTGCAGGGTCAGGCCGATGGCATCCAAGCCGTTGAGCAGGCAATAACGGCGGAATTCGTCGATCTCGAAACCGAAGCTGAGGCTACCTGCACGTACCTGATTCGCTTCCAGATCCACTTCGATCTGGATGCCCGGCTGGGCGGCGACCAGCTGGAACAGGGCGTCGACCTCCTCCTCCTTCAGACGCACCGGCACCATGCCGTTGTTGATAGCGTTGCCGTAGAAAATATCGGCAAAGCTCGGGGCTATGATGGTCTTGAAGCCGTAGTCGGCCAGCGCCCAGGGGGCGTGCTCGCGACTCGAGCCGCAGCCGAAGTTCTCCCGCGCCAGCAGGATGCTGGCACCGGCGAATTGCGGCTGGTTGAGTACGAACTCGGGGTTTGGCTGCTGGCCGGCATCGTCCAGAAAGCGCCAGTCGTGGAACAGGTGCTTGCCAAAACCGATGCGGTTGACCTTCTGCAAAAACTGCTTGGGAATGATGGCGTCGGTGTCGACGTTGGCGCTGTCGAGGGGGGCGACGATCCCTTTATGCTGTTTGAATCCTGTCATCGAAATGTCCTCTTACAGTGCGCGAATGTCGGCGAAGCGGCCGGTGACGGCGGCAGCGGCGGCCATGGCCGGGCTGACCAGATGGGTGCGGCCGGCGCGGCCCTGACGCCCTTCGAAGTTGCGGTTGCTGGTGGAGGCGCAGCGCTCTCCCGGTTGCAGCCGGTCGTTGTTCATGGCCAGACACATGGAGCAGCCGGGCAGGCGCCACTCAAAACCGGCCTCGATGAAGATCTTGTCCAGCCCCTCGGCTTCGGCTTGTGCCTTCACCTGCTCGGAGCCAGGCACCACCAGCGCCTGCACGCCAGCGGCCACCTTGCGACCGCGGGCGATGGCGGCGGCAGCACGCAGATCCTCGATGCGGCTGTTGGTGCACGACCCGATAAACACCTTGTCGATGGCGACGTCGGAGAGCTTCTGGCCCGGTTGCAAGTCCATGTAGGCGAGCGCCTTGCGGGCGGACTGCTGCTCCATCAGATCGCTGAAGGATTCCGGTGCCGGAATCGGCTCATTGACGGCAATCACCTGACCCGGATTGGTCCCCCAGGTGACCTGCGGGGCGATATCAGCGGCGTCCAGCACCACTTCGGCATCGAAACGGGCACCTTCATCGCTCTTGAGGCTCTGCCAGTAGGCGATGGCCTGCTCCAGCGCCTCGCCTTTGGGGGCGAACTCCTTGCCGCGAATGTAGTCGATGGTGGTCTGGTCGGGGGCTATCATGCCCGCCTTGGCGCCGAGCTCGATGGCCATGTTGCACACCGTCATCCGCCCTTCCATGGAGAGGCCCGCAATGGCCTCGCCAGCGAACTCCACCACATAGCCGGTACCACCGGCATGGCCGACCTTGCCGATAATGGCCAACACCACGTCCTTGGCACTGATGCCCTCGGCCAGCTTGCCGTTGACCGAAATGCGCATGGTCTTGGCGCGCCCCTGTTTCAGGGTCTGGGTCGCCATCACATGTTCCACTTCGGAAGTGCCGATGCCGAACGCCAGCGAGCCGAAGGCGCCGTGGGTGGCGGTGTGAGAGTCACCGCAGACGATGGTGGTGCCGGGCAGGGTGATGCCGAGCTCGGGGCCCATCACATGGACTATGCCCTGATATTTGTGGTTCAGATCGTAGAGGCGAACCCCGAACTCTTTGCAGTTGTCCGCCAGCGTTTCCATCTGGATGCGGGCCATCTCGCCGGAGGCGGCGATGTCCTTGGTGGTGGTGGAGACGTTGTGATCCATGGTGGCCCAGGTCAGGTCCGGGCGGCGCAGCTGGCGGTTCATGGCGCGCAGGCCGTCGAATGCCTGCGGGCTGGTCACTTCATGTACCAGATGGCGGTCGATGTAGATGAGGGGGGTCTCCCCCTCCACTTCCCGTACCACGTGGGCGTCGAATACTTTCTGATAGAGGGTCTTGGCCATTGCTTCTCTCTTCCTTGTTATCTGTTATGCGGCTCAGATCCGGGCGGCGATCTGGTCGCCCATGGTGGCTGTGCTCTGCACCGGGTGGCGGGCGCTGGCCTGATGCAGGTCGGCGGTGAAGTAACCCTCGGCCAGGGTCTGGGCCACGGCCTGCTCGATGGCTTGAGCTGCGGCTTCCTGGCCCAGGCTGTAACGCAACATCAGGGCGGCGGAGAGGATCTGGGCGATGGGGTTGGCAATCCCTTTGCCGGCGATATCCGGGGCCGAACCACCGGCCGGTTCGAACAGGCCGAAACCCGATTCGTTGAGGCTGGCGGAGGGGAGCAGTCCCATGGAACCGGTGATCATGGCGCACTCGTCGGAGAGGATGTCACCGAACAGGTTGGAGCAGAGCAGCACATCGAACTGGGACGGATCCTTGATGAGCTGCATGGTGGCGTTGTCGATATACATATGGTTGAGGGTTACGTCCGGATAGGACTTGGCGACTTGCGTCACCACCTCGCGCCACAGAATGGAAGAGGCGAGCACATTGGCCTTGTCGATGGAGGTGACCTTGCCACGGCGCACACGAGCCGACTCAAAGGCAATCTTGGCGATGCGCTCAATCTCGAAGCGATGGTACACCTCGGTGTCGAATGCCTTCTCGTTCGCCCCTTCGCCCTCACGCCCCTTGGGCTGGCCGAAGTAGATGCCACCGGTCAGCTCGCGCACGCAGGCGATGTCAAAACCGCGATCGGAGATATCGGCGCGCAGCGGGGAGAACTGCTCCAGACCGGTGTAGATGCGGGCCGGACGCAGGTTGCAGAACAGCTTGAAGTGGGCACGCAGGGGCAGCAGGGCGCCACGCTCAGGCTGATCGTTGGGGGGCAAGTGTTCCCATTTCGGGCCGCCCACCGAGCCAAACAGCACAGCATCGGCCGCTTCACAGCCTTTGATGGTGCTTTGCGGCAGCGGGGTGCCGTGGTTGTCGATGGCAATACCGCCCACGTCATGGCGATCATACTCGAAGGCGAGGCCGAACCTGGCCTGCACCTTCTCCAGCACCTTGACGGCTTCGGCCATCACTTCCGGGCCAATGCCGTCACCCGGCAATACTGCGATCCGATAACTGCTCATACACTCTCCATCCTGATATTGTCTTTGAGATCACTCTGTCCGGTTTCGCCGACGCTGCGCGCGGTTGCCGGTTCAGACGTTCCCCGTCCTGATGTTGTCATTCCATGCCGTCTGTGTGGCTGCGAGTCCTGCTCAGACGGTTTCCGATTTGATGCTGTCATTCCATTCCGTCTGTTTGGTATCGAGTTCGGCTCAGACGGTTTCTGATTTGATGCTGTTATTGCGTTCCATCTGCTCGGCCACCTGATCGGCGCGCCAGATGCTGTTGATCACATGGAGCAGGGCGTGGGCCGAGGATTCGATGATGTCGGTGGCCAGCCCCATGCCGTGGAATTTGCGCCCCTTGTACTCGGCGACGATATCGACCTGACCGAGGGCATCTTCCCCTTCACCCTTGCTCTTGAGGGCATATTTGTCGATGCGGATCTCATAGCCGGTGATGCGGTTGATGCACTGGTAGACCGCATCCACCGGGCCGTTGCCGGTAGCCGCTTCGCAGATCAGATCCTGTCCCACCTTCAATTTGACCGAGGCGGTGGCCAGTACCGAGCTGCCGCTCTGCACCCCGAGGTACTCCAGTTTGAAGTGCTCGGGCTCTTCGTGGATCTGGCTGAAGAAGGCCAGCGCTTCGAGGTCGTAGTCGAACACCTGCCCCTTCTTGTCGGCCAGGGTCAGGAACTTGCCGTAGAGGTGGTCGAGGTCGTAGCTGCTCTCGGCATAACCCATAGACTCCATCCGGTGCTTGATAACGTGGCGGCCGGAGCGGGAGGTCATGTTGAGGTTGTTCTGGGTCAGGCCAATGCTCTCGGGGGTGATGATTTCGTAGGTATTTTTCGCCTTGAGCACCCCATCCTGATGGATGCCGGAGCTGTGGGAGAAGGCGTTGGCCCCGACGATAGCCTTGTTGGGCTGCACCGGCATGTTGCAGAGCTGGCTGACCAGCGTGCTGGTGCGATGAATTTCGTTGTGGCGGATATTGGTTTGCACCCCGAGCAGGTCGGCGCGGGTTTTGAGGATCATCGCCACCTCTTCCAGCGAGCAGTTGCCCGCCCGTTCGCCGATGCCGTTGATGGTGCACTCGATCTGGCGGGCCCCCATCTGCACCGCGCCGATGGAGTTGGCCACCGAGAGCCCCAGATCATCGTGGCAGTGCACCGAGATGATCGCCTTGTCGATGTTGGGGACCCGGTTGAACAGGGTGTGGATGATGCCGGAGAACTCGGTCGGTACCGTGTAGCCCACGGTATCGGGGATATTGATGGTGCGGGCGCCAGCCTTGATGGCGGCCTCCACCATGCGGCAGAGGTTATCGATGGGAGTGCGGCCCGCATCCTCGCAGGAAAACTCCACATCATCGGTGTAGCGCAGGGCGTGCTTGATGGCGCCGACCCCCATCTCCAGCACATCCTCGAAGCTCTTTTTCAGCTTGCTCTCCACATGGATGGAGGAGGTGGAGATAAAGGTGTGGATGCGAAACGCCTCGGCGACCCGCAAGGCTTCGCCGGCGGCATCGATATCCTTGGGCAGGGCGCGGGCGAGGGCGCAGACCCGGCTGTTCTTGATGTGGCGGGCTATGGTCTGCACCGAGTGAAAATCGCCGGGAGAAGAGACCGGGAAGCCCACCTCCATGACGTCGACACCGAGCCGCTCCAGTGCTTGGGCGATCTGCAGCTTCTCCTTGACTGTCAAACTGGCCGCCAGGGCCTGCTCACCATCACGCAAGGTGGTGTCGAATATGATGACCCGATCTGACATGTGACTTCCCTCTTCCTAAGTTCGGTAACGTGCATCCTGCGGCGGCATAAAAAAACCCGTGCAGGGTGCACGGGTTTTTGTAAATTCCGGCTATGCCTTAGCCCGGCTACAAGGATCCCGCGCGAGTTAACGCGATTAGGGAGATTAGTAGTAGCGGGGTGGCGATACGCATGACGTTGTTATTCCTTCCAGTCGATAACGCTTTTACCAATATCGAGATTTTTATGCTGTGTCAACACGGAAGGTCAGGGGCAATCTGCTGGCGTATTTAATCGGATTGTAAAGGATTGCAAATTTCCTTGTCCCATATTCGGCCCATGACCGATTATCTGGTCATTCCTGCTGTGCTCTATTCTCTGCACAACCAGATCGACTTATCAGCATTGGCTGAATTATCTGAGGTGTTAAATGGAAAAACGTAGACCTGGTCGTCCGGTCGGACGTTCTGACATTCGTGACAAGTTGCTTGCTGCCGCCCGTGAGCGTTTTCTCAATACTCCCTATAGCAAGGTGACTACACGCGAAATCGCGGAGCTTGCTGGCTCCAATCTGGCAATGATCCACTACTACTTTGGCAGTAAAGAGGGTCTTTACAAAGCGGTATTGGGCGATGTGGCCGAACCCCTCGACCATGCCTGGCAAGATGAACACAGCAATCACAGCCTCAACGAGCTGCTCAACACCTACTATCAGGTGATGGCGCCCAACAGCGAGCTGACCTCTGCCATCTCCAGCGCATTGTCGACCGAGAAGAGCCCGGGCCGGGATTTTGTGCTGAACCGTCTGCTGGAACGCCAGCTGCCGCAGTTCGATGCCCTGCTGGAAACCATGAAGTCCAACGGCGAGCTGGGTGACAACCTGGATCCCGACATGCTGAAGATCTCCTTCCTCAGCATGATGTGGCAGCCATTCGTGATGAAGGATCTCTACGAGCAGGTGTTTGGCCTGAAAGTGGATGAGCACTTCATGGCTCGTCTGGCGGACCACAACTGCCGTCTGATGGAGACCGGTCTGCGCGGCAGCCACTGATTTTGCCGCAACATCGAGATTAAAAAGGGCCATTCGGCCCTTTTTTCATAAATCTGTTATCCCTTGTTCAACGTAACGTCATCCCGCTTTCTTACTCTGCAAGCAGAATTCAGGGAAGGAGGGGATATGAACAAGATCCAGCAATGGGACCTTCAGGTGTGCCGGGTCTGCCTGCTTCACGGTTACAACCGGCAGCAGGCGAGGGTGAGTCGTCTCATTTCCCGCACCGGTGATGGCCCGCTTTACGCCGTGCTGGCCGCCTTGCTCTGGTGGCTGGGGGAGGCAGAGCGTGAACTGGTTCGACTGGCGCTGCTTGCCTTCGCCATCGAACTGCCCCTCTATCTGCTGCTGAAAAACAGCCTGAAACGGCAACGGCCAGTCGGTTTGCCGGTCTTTATCACCCCCTCCGATCGCTACAGCCTTCCCTCCGGCCATACCGCCGCAGCCTTTCTGATGGCCACCATACTGGCCACCGGTTTTCCGCTCTGGGCACCCCTGCTGTTTGGCTGGGCGGCACTGGTGGGGGCATCCCGGTTGCTGCTCGGGGTACACTACCTGAGCGATCTGGTAGCCGGTGCTCTGCTGGGGGGCGCTTGCGCCGTGCTGGCGCTCGGCTGGAGCCATTCATGAGGATACTGTTCGGGGTGCAGGGCACCGGCAACGGCCACATCAGTCGCAGTCGCACCCTGGCGCGGGCGCTGCGCACGGCAGGGGTCGAGGTGGATTATCTCTTTAGCGGCCGCTCCGCCGACTGCTACTTCGACATGGAGGAGTTTGGCGCCTACCGCGCCTTTCCCGGCCTCACTTTTGTCAGTCACGAGGGGCGAGTTTCTCCGTGGCGCACCCTGCAAGCCGCCTCGCCGCTCACCTTCTGGCGGGATCTGCGGTCTCTCGACTGCAGCGAATACGATCTGGTGGTGAGCGACTTTGAGCCGCTGACCGCCCACGCCGCCCGCCGCTATGGCAAGCCAAGCCTCACCGTCAGCCATCAGGCCAGCTTCAACTGGCCCATCCCGCGCTGGGGGGAGAATGGGATCAGCCGTCAGCTGATGCGCCACTTTGCCCCAGTGGATCAGCCGCTCGGGCTGCACTGGTTTCACTTCGGCCACCCCTTGCTACCACCGGTGATCGACCCCATCGCCGCCGCGCCGGATAACGGCGAGATCCTGGTCTATCTGCCGTTCGAGCAGAGCGAGGCGATCGCAGCCCTGTTGTCGCGCTTTGGTCAGCAGCGCTTCGTCTGCTTTCATCCCGCCATTCGCACCCCGAGCCAGTGGCGCAACCTGCGCTTCGAACCGCCGTCGCGGCAAGGATTTATCGCCGTGCTGGCCGGTTGTCGCGGCGTCATCTCCAACGCGGGTTTCGAGCTCGCTTCCGAGGCGCTCACCCTTGGCAAGAAGCTGCTGGTCAAGCCCCTTGTCGGCCAGTTCGAGCAGCTGTCCAATGGCAAGACTCTGGAGATGATGGGGCTGGCGACCCTGATGGATGTGCTCGATGCCAATCTGGTGCGTACCTGGCTCGACAGCGCCTCGCCGGGTGCGGTCTGTTACCCCGATGTGGCGGGGGAGTTGGCCCGCTGGCTGGCTGCGGGTGCTGACGAGAGCGTGGCCTCTCTGTCTCGTCGGCTCTGGGCTCGCACCCTGTTTCCGGAGGAGGTGAGTGATCGCCTGAGCGAGCTGGATGGGGGAGAGCGTTTATCCGCTGGCTGGTTATCGCAAGTGAGCGTTGTTGACTAGACTGAAAGGCGACCCCACCAAGGAGAGGATGGAGCAAATGCGCTTTACCAATGAAAACGGCGAAGTCATGAACCTGGCTGACAATCTAACCCTGCACGAACTGCTCGATATGGGCGTCAGCATTTCTGTCAGTGAAGAGACAGATCCGGATCAGCAGATCTGGCTGGCAGAGCCGGATCAGGACAACTGAATCATCATCCGGCATCAAGCCCACCGCTGAACGGTGGGCTTTTTTGTGGCTGTTGTCCCGTCCTGAATATGGTTTACACATTTCCCCCCAATAAATGGAGAACCCGATGGGACAAGGTGTGAAACGGA
>NZ_JAAKTL010000036.1:0-30628 GCF_049174415.1 Aeromonas sp. 601039 | reverse complement strand
ACCACAATAATGGGATACCGCCAGCAAAAGCCGAAGATCGGCCTAACCAAGTGTCCGGATTTAGTTGACCACTACAAACAATCAAGTACACAAACAGGGGGTTAGCTCATCATTTTGGCCACAGCGCATCGCGCAAACTGGTTTTAGTACAGTTATCACCGCCCTCTTTACGCCCTATTTGATGTAAAACGCATCGAGCAGTGGAGGCCAAAAAAGCGCCCAAGGAAGGGGCTGAAAATAATCGATGAATGGGCCAATAGTCGTTCAAATGGAGGGTATGAGTACGCGCCACTCGCTATTTTTGTGAGCGCCAGCAAAGGTTGAGGATATGGTGTTGGGAGTAGATTGACTTTCTATTTAAACAGCGAAAAGTGAATATCACCAAAGGGAGGGTTTAATTTGGCCAGATCCTGTCACGGGATTATCGCAAGCTACCTCTCCGGGGCCGGAATGCGTCATGCAGAGTCACAAAGAATTAGCCCCGCTGGGCAGAACACACCACGGGGCTGGATATTCAGGATGGTTTTTTCAGGCTGGCCTTGTGCTGCTCCAGCAAATTCTCGGGGGGCGGCGGCACCTGCAGGTAGAACCCCTGGTTGGTCAGCGCGGCCATCACCTTGCCAACATCAGCCAGCCCCAAGGGCTTGGCCGGATCCAGCTTGGTCATCAGCACCAGCTCGGGACGCCCGAATGCGCTCAGCAGTGGCTCGGGAACGCGGGAGAAATCCTCTCTTTTTTCAACAAAAAGGTAGGTCTCGGCTTTTTTGCGACTTTTATAGACTGCACACAACATGGAAATTGATATAATCCGACGAGTTTATTGCCTCTGATGGGGGCAAACTATAACATCAGGAATTGAATAACAATAACGGATTAGCATCTCTGCCTCGGGGAAGATTCATGGTTGAGCGCGATAACGAATTGAAAGGGACCACCTTCACTATTTCTGTGTTGCATATCAGCGATGGCGAGCCTGAGCGGATACGTCAGTTGTTGGCCGAAAAAGTGGCCCAGGCCCCCTACTTTTTTAATTGTGCGCCGCTGGTGATCAATGTTTCCCGACTGGAACATATTCCCGATTTCGAACAGCTCAAGGAGCTGGTGGAGTCCGAAGAATTTGTGCTGGTCGGCATCACGGGTGCGCGCAGCGAAGAGATGAAGACAGCCGCCAAGGCGGTGGGATTGGCCGTGATGTCCTCGGGCAAGAGTCGCAAGAGCGAACCGGAACCCGAGCCAGCCCCCGCGCCAGCCGCCCCTGAGGTAGTTCGTGAGCCCGAACCCGCCCCCTTGATTCCGAGCAAGGTACATGTGGGGCCAGTACGCTCCGGCCAGCAGATTTATGCCGCCGGCACCTCGTTGGTAGTGCTGGGGTCCGTCAGTCCGGGGGCCGAAGTGCTCGCCGATGACAGCATTCATATTTATGGCACCCTGCGTGGCAGAGCCATAGCCGGCGCCAAGGGCAACACCCAAGCCCGGATCTATTGCCAGCAATTACAGGCCGAACTGCTCTCCATCGCGGGCACCTTCCAGCTGAGCGATGCGTTGCCGGCAGGCCTGATCCAGCAACCGGTTCATATCCGGCTGGATAATGAACAACTCCGTATAGACCGTATCAAATAGAGTTACAAGGAAGCGAGAATGGCGCGAATCATAGTCGTTACATCGGGTAAAGGTGGCGTTGGCAAGACCACAACCAGCGCAGCCCTGAGTACCGGTTTAGCCCAGCGTGGCCACAAAACAGTGGTCATCGATTTTGACATCGGTCTGCGAAATCTGGACCTCATTATGGGTTGTGAGCGACGCGTGGTGTATGACTTCGTCAACGTCATCAACGGTGAAGCCAACCTCAACCAGGCGCTCATCAAGGACAAACGTTGCGAGAACCTGTTTATCCTGCCCGCCTCCCAGACCCGGGATAAAGATGCCCTGACCAAAGAGGGTGTCGAGAAGGTGCTGGATCAGCTGGCCGAAATGAAGTTTGACTACATTGTCTGCGACTCCCCGGCCGGGATCGAGGCGGGCGCGCTGATGGCGCTCTATTTTGCCGACGAAGCGATCGTCACCACCAACCCGGAAGTCTCTTCCGTACGTGACTCCGACCGCATCCTCGGCATCCTGGCCTCCAAATCCCGCCGTGCCGAGCGTGGCGAAGACCCCATCAAGGAGCACCTGCTGCTGACCCGCTACTGCCCGACCCGGGTCAACCGTGGCGACATGCTGAGCGTGCAGGATGTGCAGGAGATCCTGGCCATTCCGCTGCTCGGGGTGATCCCTGAGTCCCAGGCAGTGCTGCGCGCCTCCAACTCCGGCGAACCGGTCATTCTGGACAAGGAGTCCGATGCCGGTCAGGCCTATGACGATGCGGTTTCCCGTTTGCTCGGTGACACCAAGGAATTTCGTTTTCTGGAAGAAGAGAAGAAGGGCTTCTTTAGCCGACTGTTCGGGAGTTAAACATGTCATTATTGGATTATTTTCGTTCCAACAAGAAACAGAACACCGCACAACTGGCCAAAGAGCGGTTGCAGATCATCGTTGCTCACGAGCGTTCATCCAGAGGGGGGCCGGATTACCTGCCCCAGCTCAAGCAGGATATCCTCGATGTGATCCGCAAATACGTCAACATTGATCCGGAGAAGATAACCGTTCAACTGGATCAGAAGAGTGATGAGCTGTCAGTGCTGGAGCTCAACATCACCTTCGCCGATGACAACAAGAAGGGATGAGCTGACGCCCTATGCGTGACCCCTTCCCCCAATGAAACCGGATCCCCTGGCAGGATCCGGTTTTTTATTGGCACAAAAACAGGTCACAGCGGCTCGCCTCATCTCGCCAAGGGGTCTGCCGACAGCTAGAATAGCGCCGCCCCGCAGACAGTGTCTGTGCTGGTACCTTTTTCTCTTTTCTGGAACAGACCGCTTATGTCTATGAATGACGAAATGCACAGCGTCGAGGAACTGCTCGATACCGCCCTCGAACTCTTTATGGAGCTGGCCTCTGACAACCTGCCGGAGCAGGAGATCGCCCGTTTCAATCAGGAGTTCAACGACCGCGGCCTGCTGGCCGAAACCGACCCGGCCGATGACTGGGAAGCGGACGTGGGTTTTGCGGTGAGCGACACCGACTATGCCGAGATCTGGGTAGGCCTTGGCAATGAAGAACAAGAGTATGAGCACCTGTTTGCCCGCATGCTGCTCTCCCGCCGTGTTGACGAGAAGTTCTGCCACATCGAATGGCTGCCCCAATAATTCCGGATCCCGATGATCCCAGCCACTATCAGTGGGAGTCAGCCCCTGCTGCCGTGGCCCCCGTGCGCCCATCTGCATCCCTTGGGCGCCGGGTGTTGAGGTGGGCAGGCAAGATCGCGCTGGCCGGGCTGCTCTGCTCGGTCGGCTCGGTCGCCTTGCTGCGTTTTATCGATCCGCCGATGTGGAGCTGGCGTATCGAGCGGGCCCTCTTTCCGCCCGCCAAGATCACCCAAGTACGCCATCAATGGGTAGATCTGGAGTCCATCTCCAAGGAGCTGCAACTGGCGGTGATCGCCGCCGAGGATCAGCGCTTTGCCGATCACAACGGCTTTGACATGGATGCCATCAACGCCGCACTCAAGCACAACCAGCACAGCGAACGGGTGCGCGGTGCCAGCACCCTCAGCCAGCAGACCGCCAAGAACCTCTTTATGTGGAGTGATCGCAGCTTCCTGCGCAAGGGGCTGGAAGCCTGGTTTACCCTGCTGATGGAGCTGGGTTGGGACAAGGCCCGCATTCTCGAGGTCTATCTCAATATCGTGGAGTTCGGCCCCGGCATCTATGGCGCCGAAGCCGCGGCCCGTACCTACTTCGGCAAACCGGCCAGCCGCTTGACCCGCTACGAGTCATCCCTGCTGGCTGCTGCCCTGCCCAATCCGTGGCGCTATCGGGTCAAGCCCCCTTCACCCTATGTGCAGAAGCGCTCGGTCTGGATCCGCCGCCAGATGGGACAACTGGGCCAGATCACCCTCAATCGGGTGCATCAGGCCGACTGATCCTCAGGGCTCATCGGGTTTCTCCGGTGGGCCCAGATGGCCGCCCGCCGTCTCGCGGTGAAGCGGTAGATAGTGCCACCACCAGGCCTCGCGCCGTCGCTTGATCTGTTGCCGCCGTCCCCGCTGTTTCATCCCCTCACTCCCTGCCAGCTGATCCGCGCCTTAACCATACTCCCCCAAGGGCAACTTGGACAGGCCAGGCGTCCCAGGCGCACTGGTCTGGCCGCCACAGCCAATAATTGTTACAGTAGCGAACCTTGATGTATCTGGAGTGATTTCATGGAACAGCGTACCCCGGATCAGCTGGTCGAATGGGCCTATGATCAGTTTCTTGAGCAGGCCGCCGATATGCTGGCCCCCGAACAAATAGTCGACATCACCCTGGAGTTTGAGCAGCGTGGCGCCGTGGAGGCGACACTGCCCAATGCCGACTGGTCGACCGAGCTGGGTGAGCCGGTCGATATGGAGCGCTGGGTCGAAGTGTGGGTCGGTTTGCTGGATCATCAGGATGAGTTTGAGGTGATCTTCGCCACCTTCCTGCTGCCCCGTCTGTTGACCGAAGATCAAGTCCATGTGCGCTGGCATCGCCAGCAGCAGGCATAAAAAAGGCGCCATCGGCGCCTTTCTTGTTTCTGTGCACTCTTATTGCTGTTCTCTGCTAATCCTGAGCCGCGATGGCCTTGGCCAGACAGCGGCGGCACCAGCAAGCGCTGGCCTCCTGCATCGGCAGTACCGGTAACTGGCTGCACCAGCACTGCGCAATGGTCTGACCGGCAGAGACGGCGCAATAGGCCGGTTCGCCACAACCTGGGCAGCGGTGGGTGCTTTTCGAGCCATTCAGCTCGGCCATCACCGCCAGCTGGGCCTTGCTATCCATCGCCGACCAGTGGCCGATCTCGCTCAGGGTGCGGCCACAACCAAGGCAAAGCCCATCTTTCGCCTTGCAGAGGCCAACACAGGGGCTCGGCATCTTATTCGCTATCCACTGCCGAGTCGGTCTCTGTGGCCACCAGAGTGATGGCGTTATCTTCGATGACGATCTTGCCCTGCTTGTAGAGGCCTCCGATCGCCTTCTTGAAGGTGCCCTTGCTCATGCTGAACAGCTTGTAGATGAGCTCGGGTTCGCTCTTGTCACCCACCGCCAGACTGCCGCCCTGTTTTTTCATCCGGCTCAAAATGCGTTCACCGGCGTCATCAACCCGCGCCAGACCCGGCTTTTGCAGGGTCAGATCGAGCTTGCCATCCTCGCGCACCTGCTTGACCCAGGCGGTTTGCGGCCGACCGGTCATCACCCGGCCAAACACTTCGTTCTTGAACAGCATGCCGGGATACTGACCGTTGACGATCACCTTGATACCTAGAGGAGAATGCTCCCCCGGCAGCGCGGTCACTTCGTCACCGACCTTGAAGTTGCTGCCGGCCGGTGTCAGGAAACGCTCGATGCGGCTGGTGCCGACCATGCGCCCTTCATTATCTAGTTGCAGACGCACCAGATAGACATGGCCCACCTGCATCGGCTTGTTCTGCTCGCGGCTCGGCACAAACAGATCCTTTTTCATGCCCCAGTCGAGGAAAGCACCAATCTTGTTGGCATTGACCACTTTCAGACCGGCAAATTCGTCCACCATGGCAAACGGCTTGTCGGTGGTGATCACCGGCTCGCAATCGGCATCCAGATAGAGGAAGACCTGCACGCTATCCCCCTCTTTCACCCCTTCCGGCAGTTGACGCTTGGGCAGCAGCAGTTCACCGTACTCATCGGCCGCAAGCCAGGCGCCGCGATCTTCGAGTTCAACAACGGTGAGGGTGTTCATCTTGCCAATCTGTATCATGGTGCTCTCTTTTCTCATTACCCGGATGGGCCAATTGATCATGGCCCCTATGGGCGCGCATGTTACCTCAAGAGCGGTGATCCGGCCTAGTCCCCAAGCCACCACTGGCCGCCCTTTCGCCCTTATCTTATCCGCCAATGGTGATTAAATCGCCAAACAGGCGGCCATTTGCTGTAAATAACCCCACTTTTAGGTAGACTTCGCGGCTGTTCAAATCCAGAGGAACTGTCGATGAACCCATCCACTCGTACCCGCCATCTTAATCAATGGATCCAGAGCCACAGTAATCAGGACATGACCTACCCGGCCCTGCACGGTTTTCTCTGTGCCCGTCTGGTAGGGCCAGAGACCCCTGACTGGCAACGCCCGCTGGCTGGATTGCTGGAACAGGATGCCGAGTTGGATGAAAAAAGCGCAGAAGCCCTCAACCATCTGATCGCCGAGCTGGAAGCCCGGGCCGACGACGCCCAGCTGGCACTGCCGAGCCAATGCCGCCTGCCCAGCGATAACCCGGAGCAGGTGTTCGAGCAGAGCCATCCCCTCGGTCAGTGGTGCTACGGTTTCAGCCAGGGCTTTGCCACCTGGCCCAAACCGAAGGATTTGAACGACCCGACCACCCAGTACCGCTTCAGTCTGGCCGCCGAGTTGAGCCTGTTTCGCGACAAGCAGATGGCCCAGATGCTCTATAGCGCCGCCGCCAGCGAACTCCCCTTTGTCGAGTTCTGCAAACGCCAGCGCCAGAACATGAAAACCGCCCTCAACCAGCTGCTCAACCTCGACCAGTATCAGGCAGCCCCCAGCGCTGATGTCGCCCTCAATGGTGAACAGGCCCAACACTGGCAGACCTGGTTCGAACTGGCCGACAGCTGCCGCGATCATCAGGCCCGCCTCGGCTGGTTCGAGAAGATCATCGCCGATGCCACTCCGCTGTTTGATGAAGCCTTTTGGCAGCAAATCGCTGGCCACGGCTGGAGTGCCCCCGAACTGCGCCCCCTGCTGGCCGCCAGAGCCGGCCGCGCCGACTGCCTGTTGCGGCTTGGCAAGCTGGGTGAAGCCAAAGCGGAGTATCTGGATCTGCTGACGATCTGCGTGGCCGATGAGCCGGGTTGCCGCTACAACCTCTCCACTCTCTATGCACTGCAAGGGGATTGGCAGGCGCTGGCCGCCCTGCTGGTGCGCTTTGATGAAGCTTCCAGCTGGTTGCTATACAACAAGGCGCTGATGGTCTTTGCCACCGAGGGTGCCGAGGCAGCCAAGCCCCATCTGCTGGTCGCCATCGAGGCCAACCCGCACATTCCGGCCTGCCTGCTGGGTCAGCGCAAGCTGCCCAAACAGGAGCCGCAAAGCTGGCAAGCGGGCAGCCGTGACGAGGCCGCGCTCTACGCCATCCACACTCGCGAGGCTTGGCTCAAGCAGAACGCCCTCATCTGGTTGCGTAAAGGCTGAACAGCGTTGGCTTAAAATCCCGTCGGTCAGACCCGGTTTTTCCTTGAGGGCGTGCGCCACCGCACATTTCATCGCAACCGGGTCAGACAAATCAGCTTGAGTTTCGTATCATCAATGTCAAAGTATCAAAAGAAACTGCATCTGATGCAGCCGTCACAGCAGGGTGTAATATGTCAAAAATCATAGCGTTACTCGCTCACTACCCGCCCTATCAGTTGGTACATGCCGCCGAGATGCTACGGGATACCTTCGAACAGTTTTATGAACAGCGTTACCAGCTGACCGTGCCGCAATGGCGCCTGATGATGGTGCTCGGCCCCAACTACCCCATCAGCCAGAAAGAGCTGGTCGAGGCGAGCGGCATGGACAAGGTGCGCATCTCCCGCGAGATCCGCCGTCTGGTCGAAAAAGGGATCATCTTCACCGAGAGCAGCGAGCAGGACAAACGCATCAGCCTGGTCTCCCTCACCAATGCCGGCCAAGCGCTCTTCCTGCAGCTCAAGAGCGAAGCTGGCAGCTGGCAACATACCCTGACCGACTATCTGCCGAGCGAATCCCGCGAGGCGATCCGCCAGCATCTGCACAGCGTCAGCGCCGCCATCGAGCAGCTGCAGTCACTGGATCGGGAGAAATAATCATGGATTTGAAAAAGTTCGCCACCATGGATATCAACATGCTGTTGAGCGTCGTCAATATGCAGCTGCGTGATCACTATGACGACCTGGATGATCTCTGCAAGGCGCAGGAGATCGATCAAGCAGCACTGGAAGCGCGGCTCGCCAGCGGCGATTTTCACTACCAGCCGGCGCAGAAACAGTTCAGATAAAGAGAGCTAGCGGGATCGGGATCACAGCGCCAGTGATGGCGCTGGCTCTGCGGTAAAAACCTGATATGGTCTGAAGAGCCCCAACAGGGTGATGCACGGATACATCACCCTGTCACAAGAGGGCATTAAAATCGTTTCAGGTGAGCAAACCAAGGATGACCCCATGATACTGATGACCCGACAGAGCCTGTTGATCACGCTCTGCACCCTGTTGATGATCAGTCTGTTCACGCCCCACTTGCCGCAAAGTACCGAACAGTGGCTGACCACCCTCTTGCTTGGCCTGCTGGTCACGGTGGCATTGCTGCTGGTGCGTGGTTGTCGCCGCTTTATGATGGAGTAGTAACTCCGCCGTAACGTCTATACCGACCGCTTGCCGCGATACTCTCTGTAGCAGCAACGTCTGTCGCAATCATATCGAGCCAAAAAACAAACGCAGCCTGATGGCTGCGTTCTTGTATCTGGTGGGGCAACCCCTTGAAGAGATAACCCCTGACGGGATAGAGAGCCCTTAAATAGCCAGAGCCTCAAGCTGCGCTTTAGCCGCTTCCATCCCCTTGCTCTGGGCATCCGGGCCCATCCCCATCCCTTCGGCGTAGATGAAATCCACCTCTTTGATACCGATGAAACCTAGCACGGTACGCATGTAGGGAGTGACCAGATCGGTGGCGCTACCAACGTGCATGCCGCCGCGAGGGCTGATCACCAGCGCACGGGTATTTTCAACCAGACCGACCGGACCGGTCTCGGTATAGCGGAAGGTGACGCCGGCACGGGCAACCAGATCGATCCAGTTCTTCAGCTGGGTCGGGATGTTGAAGTTGTACATGGGGGCCGCAATCACCACCAAGTCGCTCGCCTTGAGCTCGGCGATCAGCTCGTCGGACTGGGCGATCACCGCCAGTTGACGTTCATTGAGGTTGTCACCACCGCGCAGGCCGGAGGCCAGCTCGCCATCCAGCACCGGCAGGTTGAGTGCTGCCAGATCACGCACGGTGACGGCATCATCCTGATGGTCAGCCAGGAAGCCGTCGATCAGGGCGTTGGATTGGGAATATTGACCCAGGATGCTGGATTTGAGTACGAGGATATTGGCCATGGTGAAACTCCATTTGGTTGTCGGTTGAACAGCGTTGCTGTCGATGGAGGTCACTCTAAACATTGTGCTTATTTGCTGATAGCGAAAATAGATGCTCAACTTGTTCAAATTTTTTGATGCAAGGCCACTTCCTCGCCAGCCAACCCTGCGGCCGCGCTTCAACCCTTGGCAGAACAAACGATTGCCGTTATGATCCGCCGCACTTTTTTCCAGCGACCCGGATCCTATGATACCCTCGCGCAGGCACTCTCCTTTGGCCGGTGCAGTCTGGATGATGGTGGCAGGACTCTGCTTCGCCGCCGTCAACAGCCTGAGCCAGTATGTTAGCTTCAAACTCGGCCTTGCCTCTACTCAGGTCGCTTTCCATCAATACCTGATCGCCCTGATCTGCCTGTTGCCCTGGCTGGTTCGTCATGGCTTGCGCCAATCCCTGATGACCAATCAGTTCCGGTTGCACCTGTTGCGGGTATTGCTGGCGGTGATCGGCATCCAGCTCTGGCTCTGGGCGCTGGCGTACCCCGTCCCCATCTGGCAGGGGATCGCCCTGCTGATGACCTCGCCGCTGTTTGCCACCCTGGGTTCCGCGCTGCTGCTCAAGGAGCAGGTGAGCCGTGCCCGCATTCTGGCCACCCTGGCGGGCTTTGCCGGCGCCATGCTGATCCTCGCCCCCTGGACTGACGAGTTCAACTGGGCCTCCCTGCTGCCGGTGGCGGCGGCGCTGTTCTGGGCAGGTTACTCCCTGATGGTGCGCTATCAGGCGGCCAACGAATCATCCCACACCATAGTGGTGTATCTGCTTATCTTCAGTACCCCGTTCAACGTCATGCTGGCCCTGCCGGAGTGGCAGTGGCCAAGCGAGAGCCAGTGGCTACTGGTAGCCGCTTCCGGCGTGCTGACGGCGCTGGCCCAGATGTCCATCGCTCGCGCTTACAGCGTGGCGGAGGCCTCCTTCGTGCAGCCTTTCGATTTTGCCAAGCTGCCGATGAACGTGCTGGCGGGCTGGCTGGTGTTTGGCTGGGCGCCCCCCGGCCGTCTGTGGCTTGGCGCTGCCATCATCATTGGCGCCATTACCTTGCTGACCCATCTGGAGCAGCGCGCTCACAAACCCGTTTCCTGAGGTACGCCATGCGTGCCTCTTTTTTTGTCCGCTATTCGTGCGATAGCGATCATCAACAATGACCATCGACATCAGGAGAGATCGTATGTTTGGAACCGCAACCCGCCCCGGCGCCACCCGTGCCCTGCTGCTGGGCTCCGGCGAACTTGGCAAGGAGGTCGCCATCGAGTTGCAACGGTTCGGGATCGAAGTGATCGCCGCCGACCGCTACCCCAATGCCCCCGCCATGCAGGTGGCCCACGCTGCCCACGTGCTGGACATGCTCGATGGCAACGCCCTGCGTGCCCTGGTTGCCGAGGTTAAACCCGACCTCATCATCCCCGAGATTGAAGCGATTGCCACCGATACCCTTGCTGCCCTTGAGCAAGAAGGGGTCAAGGTAGTGCCCAACGCCCGCGCTACCCAGCTCACCATGAACCGGGAAGGGATCCGCCGCCTCGCCGCCGAGACGCTGGGTCTGCCCACCTCCCCCTACCGCTTTGCCCAGAGCAAGGAGGAGTTTGTCGCCGCAGTTGAAGCCATCGGCCTGCCCTGCGTGGTGAAACCTGTGATGAGTTCGTCCGGCAAGGGGCAGAGTGTACTACGCGATCTCGCCAAGCTCGATGAGAGCTGGACCTACGCCCAGGAAGGTGGCCGCGCCGGTCGTGGCAAGGTGATCGTCGAGGGCTTCGTTCCCTTCGAGTACGAGATCACCCTGCTCACGGTACGCGCCGTCGATGGCATTCACTTCTGCGAGCCGATCGGCCACCGTCAGGAAGATGGCGACTACCGCGAATCCTGGCAGCCGCAGGTGATGAGCGAGCTGGCACTGGCCCGATCCAAAGAGGTAGCGGCCAAGGTGGTCGAGGCTCTCGGTGGTTACGGCCTGTTCGGAGTCGAGCTCTTTATAAAAGGCGATGAAGTGTGGTTCAGCGAAGTCTCGCCGCGCCCCCACGATACCGGCATGGTGACCCTGATCTCTCAGGATCTCTCCGAGTTCGCCCTGCACGTGCGCGCCATTCTGGGGCTGCCGGTCGGCACCATCACCCAGTACGGGCCGAGCGCCTCCGCCGTGGTACTGCGCGAAGGGCACAGCCAGAATATCCGCTATCAGGGGATTGGTGAGGCATTGGCGCTGGTGCCGGGTGCCCAGCTGCGGCTGTTTGGCAAGCCGGAGATCGCCGGTCGCCGCCGTCTTGGCGTGGCGCTGGCCCGCGCAGAGGATTGCCAGGATGCGGTAGAGAAAGCCAAAGCCGTGGCCGCCAAGGTCGAAGTATTGTTCTAAGGGCTTTTTTGCCACAGCAAAACAAACGTTTGCCGATGTGATCGGGCGCAAGGGGCATGGCAATGCCCCTTTTGCATTTCCCCGTCAGGCTTATAATCCCCTCTTCAAATTTGTCAGGAGTACAAGATGTTAGCTGCCGTGATCTTCGATATGGATGGTGTTCTGATTGACTCGGAACCCTTTTGGCAACGGGCCCAGATCGCCGTTTTCTCCGAACTGGGTCACCCCCACACCGTCGAGGATTGTGAATCGACCATCGGCGTGCGCATCGATCAGCTGGTTGCCCACTGGTATCGCCTGCGCCCATGGAGCGGCCCGACTCAGGAAGAGGTTGTGCAGCGCATTCTGGATCAGGTCAACACCCTGATCCTCTCCGAAGGTCAGGCCAAAGCCGGTGTGCTGGAGGCGCTCGACCTTATCGAGGCCCGCGGACTGAAAGTGGGTCTGGCTACCTCCTCCCCCTTTGCGATGGTAGAAGCGGTGCTCGGCAAACTTGGCATTCGCGATCGCTTTATGGCGGTTCACTCCGCTGAAATCGAGCGTTTCGGCAAACCGCACCCGGATGTCTATATCCACGCCGCCGAAAAGCTGGGGGTAGAGCCCGTCCATTGTCTAGCCATCGAAGACAGCTTTACCGGCCTGCTGGCGGCCAAGGCGGCCTCCATGACTGCGCTGATCGTGCCGGATCCCGCTTTAGTGGGTGACCCACGTTTGGCCATCGCCAACTACCAGCTCGGCTCGCTAGCCGAGCTGAATGCCGACATGTTGGCCAGCTGGGTCGCGTAACGCCTCGTTACGCCCCCCGTCTCCTACTCGCAGGGGGCAGCTGGCCCCCTGTTATTGCCAAACAACCGTTGGCAATCCCCCTCTTGTCACCCGCGATCAGCAACCAGACGGCTCTTATCCTGAACGGCCCACGCAACCAGTTGGGCCTTGCCATTTCTAAGGCTTGATCTCTGTCATAAACGTGCGTTTGCTCGCGGTTAACCCCCTGCAGCCCGACTAGAATCAGGGTAGATAGGCGGCCCTAGGGCCCGAGGAGGTTATCATGATCGAGTACACCAGCAAGCGCATCGTCTGCCCTCACTGTGGCCACCATACCCGGGTCGAGCTGGATGCCAGTCAGGGTGATCAGGAGTTTTACGAAGATTGCATGGCCTGTTGCAATCCAATCCACCTGCGGCTGCATCGGGATGAGGAACGCGACCGTCTGCAGCTCTTTGTGGATGCCGACGACGAGCAACTGTTTTGATTGCGAGTCACAAAAAGCCGAGCAGCTGCTGTGCCTGCAAGTCGCAAAGAGCTGAGCAGATGTTGTGACTGCGAGTCATAAAAAGTTGAGTGGATATTTTCACCATATAAATAACAAGGGCCTGCACACTGCAGGCCCTTGCTTATGAGACGATTGAAACCGAGCCGTTTCCTTTCAGTGACCCCCGCGTGCCGCCAGCACCCGCTCCACGGTATCGACGATGGCCTGGGTCTGGGGATCGATCTCGATATTGGTCGGCCAGCCGGCCTTGACCCAACCCAGGTTGGTGCGAGCCAGGGTCTCGGGGATCAAGTGAACGCAAAACTCCCGCTCGCGCACCTCACCTATGGTCAGGCTGATGCCGTCGATGCCGATATATCCCTTGGTCAGCACATATTTCATCAGCTCGGGAGCGAGGCGATACCACACCTGACGGTTGTTGGGTGTATCGATCACCGAGGTAACCTCTGCCATGCCGATGATATGGCCAGACATGGCATGACCGCCGATCTCGTCGCCAAAGCGGGCAGCCCGCTCCACATTGACCTTGTCCCCCACCTGCAGCTTGCCGAGGTTGGTGAGGCGCAGGGTCTCCTGCATCAGATCGAAGCTGATCAGCTCCCCCTCGACACGGGTGACGGTCAAACAGCAGCCGTTGTGAGCCACCGAAGCGCCGAGGGCCAGCCCTTCCCCCCACTCCCGGCTGGGCATGCGGATCACGTGGGTACGGAAGTTGGGTTGCTCTTCGATGGCCACCAGTTCGGCCGTCCCCTGTACTATGCCAGTGAACATCTCTCGTCTCCTGCTACGGCAAAAAGGGCAGGTTAACCTCGGGCAGAGGGTGAGACAAGGGTACAGGCTGACAAGCTTGCGCCCGATCGCTATAGTGACGCCGTTCACATCCGGGTAAACAAGGAAAAAAGAAATGCAGGTATATCAATGTTGTGAAGCGATCCGTATCGCCTATAACCAGATTGGCTCCGGCGAGCAGGGCTATGTGCCGAAGGCCATCGCCGCCACTATCCGCGCCCTCAACGCGGTCGCCGCCGATGAGCGGGTGCCCGCCGAGCTGCGCGAGCAGGCTGCCTATGCCGCTGCCAACCTGCTGATCAGCGATCACGAAGACGCCTGATCCTGCCCCTTGGGGTGGCAACTATTTCGTCCTGGCTGAATTTCAGGCTAGAATGCCTCCCCCACCCTTTGCACTTTCGTCCGAAAGTGCAAAGGCTCTTCCCGATTTCCGCTCTTTTTTACTCTTATCTGATCCACTCGGAGGTGTCAGTGCAACGTTATTGGTCCGAGGCGAAGCAGCTCGTCCGTCTAGCCAGCCCCATTCTGGTCGCCCAGGTGGCTCAGGTCGCCATGAACTTCGTCGATACCGTGATGGCGGGTCAGGTGAGTGCGGTCGATCTGGCCGCCGTGTCGGTGGCGTCCAGCTTCTGGCTACCGGTGATCCTGCTGGTGCAGGGGATCATCATGGCGCTCACCCCCATCGTCTCCCAGCTCAATGGCGCCCGTAAACGCGAAGCCATTCGCCCGGCCGTTCATCAGGGTTTCTGGCTGGCACTGATCGTCACCCCGCTGGCGATGATTGCGCTTTATTACAGCCCGCTGGCGTTGCAGTTCATGGATGTGGAGCCTGTGATGGCCGCCAAGACCACTGGTTACCTGCACGCCATCCTGTGGGGCCTGCCCGCCTTCGTGATGTTCCAGGTGCTGCGCAACTTCAGTGAGGGGCTTTCCCACACCATGCCCACCATGGTGATCGGCTTTGTCGGGCTGGCG
The DNA here is from genome assembly GCF_049174415.1 of Aeromonas sp. 601039. Classification (NCBI taxonomy): domain Bacteria; kingdom Pseudomonadati; phylum Pseudomonadota; class Gammaproteobacteria; order Aeromonadales; family Aeromonadaceae; genus Aeromonas; species Aeromonas sp. 601039. The sequence continues at coordinate 15,986 of NZ_JAAKTL010000036.1, read as the reverse complement.
GTCAATATTCCCGCCAACTACATCTTCATCCACGGTCACTTCGGCATGCCCAAGCTTGGCGGGGTGGGTTGTGGCGTGGCCACGGCAATCGTGCTGTGGGCCATGCTGCTGGCGATGATCCTCTATGTGAAGCTCTCCCGTCACTTCACCGAGATCCGGCTCTTCTCCCAGCTGGCTCGCCCCAACGGCAGCCGGATCTGGCGCTTGTTCCGCTTAGGGTTCCCCATCGCCATGGCGATCTTCTGCGAGGTGACCCTGTTTACCGTGGTGGCCCTGATGCTGGCCCCCTTCGGCGCCGAGACGGTGGCGAGCCACCAGATTGCGCTGAACTTCTCCAGCCTGGTCTTTATGCTGCCCCTCTCCATCGGGGTGGGTGTCACCATCCGGGTCGGTCACAGCATCGGCGAAGGGCAGCCCCATCATGCTCGGGTGGCGGCTCGCACCGGCTTGATGCTGGGGATGGCCATTGCCGCTGCCACTGCCGCCATGACGGTGTTACTGCGCGAGCAGATCGCCTCCATCTATACCGATGATCAGCAGGTGATCGTCCTGGCGGCCATTTTGCTGTTCTTCGCCGCCATCTATCAAATCTCCGACTCGGTACAGGTGGTCGCGGCCGCCGCACTGCGCGGTTACAAGGATACCCAGGCGATTTTCTACGTCACCATCGTCGCCTACTGGGGACTGGGGCTGCCCACCGGCATGATCCTGGGTCTGACCGACTGGCTGGTGCCACGGATGGGGCCGCAGGGTTTCTGGATCGGCTTTATCGTCGGCCTCACCAGTGCGGCCCTGATGCTGGGGGCAAGATTGCGCTACATCTACGGCCGTTTTGCCACTCCGGAGGCCTGCACTACCCTGTCGCGATCTCAGTAACAGGGCTTGGCAAGCGACAACTCGCCTGCAAAATCAACAGGCTGCGCAAGAACTGGGCAAACAGTCTCCTTTGTGCATATGGCCTGTTGACAGCCTTGGGGGGCATGGGTAGTATGCCGACCACGTCAGCAGCGCTGGCGTAGTGAAGTAAGAGAAAGTGGGTTTATAGCTCAGTTGGTTAGAGCACTACCTTGACATGGTAGGGGTCGTTGGTTCGAATCCAATTAAACCCACCACTTTTTCTGAGATGCGTCCTTAGCTCAGCTGGTTAGAGCACCACCTTGACATGGTGGGGGTCGGTGGTTCGAATCCACTAGGACGCACCATTACAGAACACTGATTATGCGTCCTTAGCTCAGCTGGTTAGAGCATCACCTTGACATGGTGGGGGTCGGTGGTTCGAATCCACTAGGACGCACCATTCAGTTTCAAAACTTTGCAGATATTCCAGATGTGGGTTTATAGCTCAGTTGGTTAGAGCACTACCTTGACATGGTAGGGGTCGTTGGTTCGAATCCAATTAAACCCACCACTTCTGCATAAAGAAATAAAAGTCGCATTGCGCACCCTGCGTCCTTAGCTCAGCTGGTTAGAGCATCACCTTGACATGGTGGGGGTCGGTGGTTCGAATCCACTAGGACGCACCAGATTATAAAAAGCCCGCTCATCGAGCGGGCTTTTTGCATTCTGCCATGCAGCCACTCCCCTGCCCCGCCAATCCGTTCAGCACAATTCGGCAATGGCGCAGAGCCTTGTTCCCATAAAAAACCCGTGTCATCCGATAAACGACACGGGCCGGATAGATGCCGCCAGCGCCTCAGCTCTGCACGGCAATCTCGTACTTCTTTATCTTGCGATAGAGGGTAGCAATCCCAATCCCCAGCGCCTGTGCGGCCAGTTTCTTGTTGCCGAGCCGCTGCAGGGTCTCTTCTATCATCTGTTTCTCCATGCTCTCAAGGCCGCTCTCACCCGGTACGGGTTCAGGCAGTTTCTCCGGCGTGGCGGCGAGCGGAGCTGTGGCAGGTACATTGAACGCCGCATCCAGATTGGTCACCGGGATCGACTGGGCCGCCACGCGATGGGGCTCCTGGTTGCGGATGATGTTGGGGGGCAGCAGGCTGGCGTCAATCACCTCGCCCGCCTGGCTGACGTTGACCAGATATTCGATGAGGTTGCTGAGCTCGCGCACGTTGCCCGGCCAGCGATACCCCTTGAGCAGCGCCATCACCTCAGGCGCCAGACCGGGATAGACAATGCCAATGCGGCTGGTGTGCAGGTTGAGGAAGTAGTGGGTCAGCAGCTCCACGTCCCCTTCCCGCTCCCGCAGCGGCGGCAGGTTGAGGGGGATGACGTTGATGCGGTAGTAGAGATCCTCGCGAAACTTCCCCTCGGCGATGTATTGATCGAGATGCTGGTGAGTGGCGGCGATGATGCGAATATCCACCGGCACCGGTCGGCTGGCCCCGATGGGGGTCACCTCCCGCAGCTCCAGCACCCGCAGCAGCTTGGCCTGCATGGTGAGCGGCATGTCGCCAATCTCGTCAAGGAACAGGGTGCCCTGATGGGCTGCCTGGATCAGGCCCTGCTTGCCACCGCTGGAAGCACCGGTAAAGGAGCCCTTCACATAGCCAAACAGCTCGCTCTCCAGCAGTTGTTCGGGAATGGCGGCACAGTTGATGGCAATAAAAGGCTTGTCCTGACGGGGACTCAGGCGATGGACAGCGCGGGCCACCACCTCTTTACCGGTGCCGCTCTCGCCACAAATCAGCACGCTGGAGGGGCTCTGGGCGATGCGGTGCAGCAGTCGCTTGAGGGTGCGCATCGGCTTGCTCTCGCCGATCAGCTGATCGATCCGCACATCCGGATCCGGCTCCTGAACCTGACCGGAGTGGGACTGGTGAAACGCCATCAGAAAGAGCTGCTGGCCCTGCACATGGTGTAGCTGGCCGATGATCAGCTCCTGACGACCTTCAAAGGTGATGATGTGCTGAAGATGACCACTCAGCCCCTGCTGGGAGAAGGTGAGCGGTCGGATCCCCACTTCGCGCCCCTGCAGCTGTTCCTGCTGGCAACCCAGATGATGGAGTGCCGCCTCGTTGGCGTAGAGCAGTTGACTCTTGTCATCGAGCAGCAGGCAACCCTGATCCATGTTGGTCATCAGATTGAGGAACACCTTGTTGACCCCGTCCGACAGCCCGCGCGAATCGAGCAACTTGGCCACAAAGATAGTGGAGATGTGACGCACATAGTCGCACACATCCTGCAGATTGTTGTTGAGGCGCGTCTGCTGCTCGTCGCTGAAAGCCACCAGACTGATCACCCCGATGCAGCGCTCGTCCACCATGATGGGCACCCCGAGGAAGGCGCGCTCACGGCAGCTCTCCTTGCAGGTACAACCGTCACACACCGGATCATCGCTGGTGTGGGTAACGATCTTCTCCCGCTGGTTATCAATCACATAGCGCAGCAGGCGGGAATCCCCCTCCAGCTGACGTCCGAAGAACTTGCCATAGGGCCCGGTGCCAGCCACCCGAACCATATCGGCATCCACAATTTCGACCTCAAGCTGCAGCACACTCGCCAGCATCTTGGCAAAGCGCAAGATGGTCGGCTGGATCTGCATCAACAGACACTGGTTGCTCACGGATCTCATCCATCATTCCTTTTTGTTCTTGTTATCCTCCCCCTAAAGGGAGTCATGCTGGCCAGATACTAAGGGATATCAGGGGGAACTACTTCGGGGGGGATCACGAAAAGGGAAAATGATCCGTATCCTCTGTGACTTCAGATGCACAGATAAAATTCAATAAAAACATAAAGATGAAAACACATGCGGTGGGATAAGCCACTCGGGCCAACCAAGCCTGCTGATCTGCGGACTCCATCGACAGATCATGCTGAATGTGGGGAAAACAACCTCTGAAATGGCATCTGGTTCACGCACCACGTACCTGTTTCAAGACTTGGCACTCATGGTCGAAATCCGCTTTATCTTGCGGCTGAATGTAGCTTTGCCAGCGGGCAAACAGCTCGGCCGTCGGATATCGATGCAGACGAATACCGGTGCGATAGAGTTTGGGAAAGAGTGGGTCTGGCTGGGATCTCACGACCAGACCGCGCAGCATCTCGCCAGAGGGAATGGCAATCACCAGCTCATCCCCCTCTTTCAACCGTATGGCCCCCAGAATACCGATGCCACCGATGGCTATGTCGCGCACTACTACATAGGGCACCGGGTTGAGCAACTCCAAAAACCAGTTGCGACGGCGACATTCTGCCTTGTAACCACCGCCACTTAGGATAAAACGGCGGTGTCTTCGCCAGTCATAACCGGTAGGCAATGCCGGGTCATAGCGCGATTTTGCCTGCCCCACAGGATCAGATTGCTCACTTGTGCTCATCCGGTTTCCCTCACTGGCATTGGTTGAACAGTGTCAGTCAGCTCTTTTCATACTATAGCTGTCGCCGTTAGGCCCGGGGCTCAGAGGCCGGATACGGGGACGACAGATATATCACGGAGGCAATGATGGACAGAGATGGCATGGAAAAGCTTGCTGATCCTGATAGGCTAACTTTCCCCTGCAAGGATGAGATGCGAACTACTGTGACTCGGTTCGATCAAGCAATTGGCCAGTGAGTCGCACCGTCGCACCAATGCAATCTGGCTTAGCCGGGCAGATGAAGTGCCAGCCAGACCGCCAGCGGGATCACCAGCACAGAGAGGGCATTGCCGCCGAGCACGATACTGGCCACCTTGTCCGGCTGGCAGTGATACTGCTCGCAGAGCATGTAATTCAACACCGCAGGGGGCAAGGAAACCGACAACATCAACAGCGGGATCCACTCCGTCTTGAGCGGCAACAGCCAGATCGCCAGCAGCAGCGACAATCCCCCCGCCAACAGATAGAGCAGGTTGCACTTGAGCGCGAGGCCAAGGTGATCAAGCTCTCCCTCCATCAGGCGAATGCCCAGCGCAAAGAGCATCAGGGGCACCGAGATCTGGCCGAGCAGCGAGGCCGTGGTCACCACATATTCCGGCAGCGCAATGTGCAGGTTGGCCACCAGCAAACCGGCCAGCGCGGCCCACAACACAGGGCTGCGCAGCCACAGCCAGCGGGAGGTATTGGCCGATAGGATAAACATGCCGACCGAAAAGTGCAGCAGATTGGAGAGCACAAAGAGGATCACTATGGCCCCCAATTGCTGCTCGCCAAACGCCAGCACCATCAAGGGGATACCGAGATTGCCGGTATTTCGGAACATAGCGGGCAAGATCAGCGCTGCCCGCTCAATCCCTTTGAGTTTGAGCAGCGCGAGCAGCAGACCGGGTAACAGGATAACCAGCGCCCCCGCCGCAATCAGCGGCAGATGCTCCGCCAGCGCCAGCGGATACTTGACCAGCGCGGAGAAGACCAGCGCCGGGGTAAACAGCTCGATATTGGCCCGATTGACGTAACCGAGCGCAGCCCCCGGTCGCAATCGCCCGTAGAGTGCACCGAGCCCGACCACACCGAACACCGGAATGACGATATTGAGCAAGGCGCTGAACATGGGCTGCGTCCGTTACAGTTCGCGGGCCGGTTTGCCCATCAGCACCACCGGATCCAACGTCACTTCCAGTGCGCCGTTACTGACCCAGAGCTGACCATCGGAGATAGTGCAGGTGAGCTGCATGGTGCGCTCGACCATGGCGGTCAGCGGTAAAGTCTGGCTGTCGGAGAGTTCGATGATGCTGAGGTTGTCATGCTGGCTCAGCTTGCCCTGGTTCTGCTTCCACCAGACGCTGGTGCCACGACCGCCGTAGAGATAGAGCACCACCTGACGGGCGCGGTTGCAGGCTTTTTTGAGCCGTTTTTCATCGGGTTGGCCCAGCTCGATCCAGAGCTCAATTTCGTCCGAGTAGTTCTTGCACCAGAGCTCGGGTTCGTCATCGGCGCTCAATCCCTTGGTGAACTCCAGTCGCTCGGCAGCGTGCCAGGCAAAGGCCGCCAGCCGGATCATCATCCGCTCATCGGTTTCGGAGGGGTGGCGCGCCAGCGTGAGGGAGAAGTCCTGATACAGATTGCGATCCATATCAGACAAACTGATCTGGGCCTTGAATACGGTTGCCTTGAGAGCCATAGAAAACCTTGAACACCTGGATTAGAGAAGGGTGAGTGGGAAATACGGGCGCCAGTGTAATCAAAATCGGCGGCAGGTTCGACCATCCTGACCAAAGATTTCCCCTTCCCTGCCGGGATAAGTGCTTTAAAAAACACAAAAAACAAATGCCAGTCCGAAGACTGGCATTTGGCGGCATGAGAAGCGACTCACTTCTCGGCGGACTGTACCCCGAACGCGTTCAGCAGCATGCAACAGGTCACTGCCACCGCCACGAATCCGCTCAGAAAGATAAAGGGCATGGCCCCGTATCCCAGTACTGTCCAGATGGTGTGTTCAAGAAGACTCATTGTTGTGTCCTTCATCCGGTGAAAGGTGTGTTCCTTCTGGCGGATATTGGCTCCGCTCTTGATGCCTCCATTTGACCTCAATCAGCGGTTGGGTCCTATGCCACCAAAGTGATAAATGCAGGGTTCATTTGCGCTGGATCAAGATTTTTGGCCAAATATCCATGCAGTTCAAGCAATTACCATCACCAATCTAGGATAGACACAAACACGGCAGAATAAAAAAACGCGCCGGATGGCGCGTTTCTTGGAAAGCACAGACAAGGGATCAGTTGTCGCACAGATCGCTTGGCATGTCCTGACGCAGGCGGGTCCACAGCTTGCCGGACTCGATACCGTACTGACGCACCGTCATGAACACGGCTTCGTGGTTCTTGGTCTCGGCCAGATTGAGCAGAGTCTTGTAGTAGGCATCTGCGGTCTCGCGAGCCTGCTTGTCGGAGAAGTAGTAGCTGCCGACCCGGCTGTACAACCCTTTGAAACCGTTCAGGATCAGGGCGTAGATCGGATTGCCGGAAGCAAACGCCAGCTGGTGGTGCAGGCGATAATCGAACTCGGCATAAGCCTGTGCGTTGTTCTCGACCCCATCGGCGCCACGCAGGATCTCGGCGGCCTGTTCCGGATTGTGACGGATCGCCCCGCGAATAAAGATGGTGCAGATGTGAGTACGGGCTGAGAGCAGCTGAGCTATCAGATCAGGTACCTTGTCCTGATCCAGACGGGCCAACGTCTCCAGAATATTGAGGCCGGACGTTTCCCAGAAATTGTTCACCTTGGTCGGCTTGCCATGCTGTATGGTCAACCAACCATCACGGGCCAGTCGCTGCAGCACTTCGCGCAAGGTAGTCCGCGTCACCCCGATCAACTCGGATAATTCACGCTCGGCGGGCAGAATAGATCCGGGAGGAAAGCGATTGTTCCAGATGGACTCGATGATGTATTCCTCGGCAAACCCAGCTGGGCTCTGCGCTTTTATAACCATGAATTGACTCTGTTGTAATGCGTAAAAAGGCTGACGAATGATATCAAAGCGATGATGGCTGGCAAGCATAAGGTCAGTCCTCTGCTCACATATGGCAAATATAGTGTTGGGAATATGTATCTAATCGCCGCAGGGGGGCCAGCCAACCCCGACAAGGTGGTTATAAAACAGACACATGGGCAGAGATCCATCGGCTATCATTTATAATCGTCACGCTTTTTGATTAAAATCACGAGGAATCAGACAGATAAAGGCCAACATCCGGAGGCACAGGTCGAATCATCCTTGACTGCATAGAAGCAGATCCTAACAACAAAGTTGAGACCCATTATCATGCCAATAAGCCTAGGGCAGGCATTCGCCAAGAACTTCTTGGGCAATGCACCACAGTGGTATAAAAGCGCCATCTTGCTATTTCTGGCGATCAATCCGGTCGCTTTCTACCTTGATCCTTTCATTGCGGGCTGGTTACTGGTTGTTGAGTTTATCTTCACCCTGGCCATGGCCCTCAAGTGCTACCCCCTGCAACCGGGTGGCCTGCTCGCGATCGAAGCCGTGTTGATCGGCATGACCTCCGCCGATCAGGTCAAGCACGAGCTGGTCGCCAATATCGAAGTGCTGCTGCTGCTGGTGTTCATGGTGGCAGGCATCTATTTCATGAAGCAGTTGCTGCTTTATGTCTTCACCAAGCTGCTGATCGGCGTTCGCTCCAAGATCCTGCTCTCCCTCTCCTTCTGTCTGGTCTCCGCCTTCCTGTCGGCTTTTCTCGATGCACTGACGGTCATTGCCGTGGTGATCAGCGTTGCCACCGGTTTCTATGCCATCTATCACAAGGTCTCTTCCGGCAAGGAGTTTGGTCACAGCCATGACCATACCGACGATAAGGAAGTGGCTGAGCGCAATCGCCAGGATCTCGATGATTTTCGCGCCTTCCTCCGCAGCCTGATGATGCATGCCGCTATCGGGACCGCGTTGGGCGGTGTCTGCACCCTGGTGGGCGAGCCGCAAAACCTCATCATCGGCGAGCAAGCCAGCTGGAACTTCGCCGAATTTGCCATTCGCATGTCCCCCGTGACCGTCCCCGTCTTTATCTGCGGTCTGCTGACCTGCGTGTTGGTGGAGCAGTTTCGCTGGTTTGGCTATGGTGCCCGCTTGCCGGACACAGTGCGCGCCATCATGGAGGAGTACAACCGCTACGAAGAGGCAAAACGCAGCCCGCAAGACAAGGCCAAGCTGATCGTTCAGGCATTGATTGCGGTCTGGTTGATCGTCGGTCTGGCCATGCACCTGGCAGCCGTTGGTCTGATTGGCCTCTCGGTCATCGTGCTGGCCACCTCCCTGACCGGGATCACCGAGGAGCACTCGCTGGGTAAAGCCTTCCAGGAGGCACTCCCCTTCACCGCCCTGCTGGCGGTCTTCTTCAGCGTGGTCGCCGTCATCATCGATCAGCAGCTGTTCAAGCCGGTGATCCAGCTGGTACTGGCAGCAAAACCGGAGAACCAGCTGGCTCTCTTCTATCTGGCCAATGGGGTGCTCTCCATGGTCAGTGACAACGTCTTTGTCGGAACCGTCTACATCAACGAAGTCAAGACTGCCCTGCTCAATGGCGCCATTGACCGCGCCCAGTTCGATCTGCTGGCGGTAGCCATCAACACAGGTACCAACCTGCCATCGGTCGCCACCCCCAATGGTCAGGCCGCTTTCCTGTTTATGCTCACTTCGGCATTGGCGCCGCTGCTGCGTCTCTCCTATGGCCGCATGGTCTGGATGGCGCTGCCCTACACATTGGTGCTGGGGCTGATCGGCTTTTTCTCTGTCGAATTGCTGCTTGGTCCTGCCACCGAGTGGTTCTATCAGCATGGATGGCTGGTGATGGAGAGTGCGCTGCCAGCGGTACAGCCGGCGCTGCATTAATCCACTGCAACGGAACCCGAGGGCCCTTTCAGGGCCCTTTTCTTTTCGGTTCCGCTCTGCTCTAATTCAGCCACTGTTTTTTCTGAGAGATCAATGAGATGATCGAGTTTCTCCGCCGTATCGCCGCCCATCGGCTGGCTTGGGGTCTGTTGGCAGCATCAGCCCTGTTCCTCGAGTTGTGCGCCCTCTTCTTCCAGCATGTGCTGGGCCTCTCCCCGTGCGTGATGTGTGTTTACGAACGGTTGGCGACCCTGGGGGTGCTGGCCGCCGGTCTGCTCGGCATGGTGGCGCCGGATAAGTGGTATGTTCGCTGGAGTGCCATGTTGCTATGGGGCTACAGTGCCTTCCGCGGCTTCCAGCTGGCCCTCAAGCATGTGGACTATCAGGTCAACCCCTCCCCGTTCAACGTCTGCAGCCCGTTTGCCGACTTCCCGAGCTGGGCTCCGCTCGATCAGTGGCTCCCCTGGCTCTTTATGCCGGAAGGGGATTGTGCCCAGATCACCTGGCAGTTCTTCGGTTACTCCATGCCCCAGTGGCTGGTCGTCATCTTCGCCGCTTACCTGTTGGTCTTCACCGTAGTGGCCATCGGCAATCTGGTGAAAGGGCGTTGCTGCAACTGATCATCATGACCGTGTGGAGATAAAAGGGGGGAGCCATTATGGCTCCCCCTTTCTCGTTCTGGCTGACCGTATTTCTGGTTACGCCCTGGCAGTGCTCATCTTGGCCTTGACCGCGCCAATTACCATGGGCAACAGGGAAATACCGATGATGCCGAAGATCAGCAGGGTAAAGTTGTGACGCACCACCGGCAGATTGCCAAAGAAGTGGCCGGCATAGACGAAGGAGAGTACCCACAGCAGGCCGCCAACCAGGTTGAACGCTAGGAAGCGCGGATAGGTCATGGCCCCCATCCCTGCAACGAACGGCGCAAAGGTGCGCACGATAGGCAGGAAGCGGGTGATGATGATGGTCTTGCCGCCATGCTTGGCATAGAAAGCGTGGGTCTTCTCCAGATAATCCCGGCGGAAGATTTTGGAGTCCGGGTTACGGAACAGCTGCTCGCCGAAGAAGTGACCAATGGTGTAGTTGACCACGTTGCCCAGCACAGCTGCGATGATCAGCACGGCCGCCAGAGTGTGGACGTCCAGCACACTGCCCACGGTAAGCGCACCGGCGGCAAACAGCAGGGAGTCACCCGGCAGGAACGGCGTCACTACCAACCCTGTTTCACAGAAGATGATCAGAAACAGGATGGCGTAAACCCAGACGCCATAGTTCTCGAACAGCTCTTTCAAATGCACGTCAACGTGCAGGATAAAGTCGATTGCAAAGAGGATCAGATCCATTTTTTCCATACCCATAAAGTGAACGGCGTGGAGTCTACGCCAATGCCATCCGGGCGACAATCACCGGGCCAGCCTCTTTTTCATCCTGCTGTGCCCACCTTCAAATGAAACCGTTTTTCCGCTTCCTTCGAGGGTGGGGGCACAAAGCGTGATGTCGAGCGTGGTGTTGAAAAGGGGAACTAGGAGGCCTGTTCCAGCTCGCTGCGCACAGCGGGGGGAAGACAACGCTCCCAGCCCCATAGCAACACCAGCAGCAGGGTCACATCATCGAACCAACCCAGCAAGGGCACCACGTCGGGGATAAGATCCACCGGACTGATGCCATAGAGCAGGATAAGGATCACCAGGCCCCTCGCCCACCAGGGGGTACCGGGATGGCGAAAACCATGATAGAGACGACGAAGTCGTTGCCAAATCAGCCAGCGTTTACGGCTCATGATTCGATCAACTCGCTGCGCAGCCGCTGGATCTGATCCCGCAGTGCCGCCGCCTGTTCGAACTCCAGATCCCGGGCATGTTGGAACATCTGCTCCTCCATCCGCTTGATCTCTTTGGCAATCTCGCTGGCTGAGCGGACATGGTATTCCCCTTGCGGCTCGGCTGCCTTGCGCATCCCCTTGCTAGGTTTGCCTGCCGTACGGCTACCTCCCATGTCCATCACATCGCCAATGGATTTGTTGAGCCCTTTGGGGGTGATGCCATGCTTGAGGTTATGGGCATGCTGCAAGGCGCGGCGCCGCTCGGTCTCCTCAATGGCTACCTCCATCGAGTTGGTGATGGTATCGCCGTAGAGAATGACCTTGCCGTTGAGGTTACGCGCCGCCCGGCCGATGGTCTGGATCAGCGAGCGAGTGGAGCGCAGGAAGCCCTCTTTATCTGCATCCAGAATCGCCACCAGCGACACTTCCGGCATATCGAGACCTTCCCGCAGCAGGTTGATGCCCACCAGCACATCGAACTTGCCAAGGCGCAGATCGCGGATGATCTCCACCCGTTCGACCGTATCAATATCAGAGTGGAGATAGCGCACCTTGACGTCGTGCTCCGCCAGATACTCGGTCAAGTCTTCCGCCATCCGCTTGGTCAGGGTCGTGACCAGCACCCGCTCCTCGACGGCAACCCGCTTGCGGATCTCGGAGAGCAGATCGTCCACCTGAGTGGTCACCGGACGCACCTCGATCTCCGGATCGAGCAGGCCGGTAGGGCGCACCACCTGCTGCACCACATCGCCGACGGACTTCTCCAGCTCGTAGGGGCCCGGGGTGGCCGAGACAAACACCGTCTGCGGCATCAGCGCTTCAAATTCGTCGAACTTGAGTGGCCGGTTGTCCAGCGCAGAGGGGAGCCGGAAGCCGTACTCCACCAGGGTCTCCTTGCGGGAGCGGTCCCCTTTGAACATGGCGCCAATCTGCGGCACGGTCACATGGGATTCATCGATGATGAGCAGGCCGTCCCCCGGCAGGTAGTCAAACAGGGTGGGCGGCGGCTCCCCCGGCGCACGGCCGGAGAGGTAACGACTGTAGTTCTCGATGCCGGAGCAGTAGCCCAGCTCCTGCATCATCTCCATGTCGAACTGGGTACGCTGGCTGATGCGCTGCTCTTCCACCAGCTTGTTGAGGGACAACAGCTGCTCGCGGCGGCTGCGCAGCTCCTCCTTGATATGCTCGATAGCCCCCAGAATGGTCTCGCGCGGGGTGGCGTAGTGGGTCTTGGGGTAGATGGTGTAGCGCACTACCGTCTGTTCTATGGCACCGGTCAGGGGATCGAACAGGGAAAGGCGCTCCACCTCTTCATCGAACAGCTCTACCCGCAGGGCCAGCTTGTCCGATTCGGCAGGATAGATGTCGATCACCTCCCCCCGCACCCGGAAAGTACCGCGTTGAAACGCCATGTCGTTGCGGGTGTACTGCAGCTCGGCGAGGCGGCGCAGGATATCCCGCTGGTTGATCACATCCCCCACTTTGAGATGCAGCATCATGCTCAGATAAGCTTGGGGATCCCCCAGACCATAGATGGCCGACACCGAGGCGACGATCACCACGTCGCGCCGCTCCAGCAGCGCCTTGGTGGCCGACAATCGCATCTGCTCGATGTGATCGTTGATGGAGGCATCCTTCTCTATAAAGGTGTCGGTGGTCGGCACATAGGCTTCGGGCTGGTAATAGTCGTAGTAGGAGACGAAATACTCCACCGCGTTGTCGGGGAAGAACTCCTTCATTTCACCATAGAGCTGGGCGGCCAGGGTCTTGTTGGGAGCCAGGATCATGGTCGGGCGGTTCAAGGTGGCGATGACGTTGGCCATGGTGAAGGTCTTGCCCGAACCAGTCACCCCGAGCAGGGTCTGATGGGCCAGCCCCGACTCGATGCCATCCAGCAGTTGGGCAATCGCCGTGGGCTGATCCCCGGCGGGTTGAAACTGGCTGGCTAACTTGAACAATTTGCTCATGAACACTCCCGACACAAAACAGCAGAGGAGCAGTGTAACCGAGGGTTTGGCAGCGGTACACCCGTGCCATCATCCCGCGAATGGCTTGACCACCCAGTACACCTTCTGTATAATGCTCCTCCTTGCCTGATGTTCCCCCGTAGTTCAGTCGGTAGAACGGCGGACTGTTAATCCGTATGTCACTGGTTCAAGTCCAGTCGGGGGAGCCAAATTCCTCACCATCTCGGTGCAAGTTATCCACTTTAGTGCCCTCTCCTGCCAATTTTAATGCACAAGATCCTTCTTGCTGCTGACGCTCCCTTTTGTTACCCGTCCCGGCTCGACAGAGTTTTCTCCTGTCGCATCTAACTATTTGATTTTTATACAAACATTTTTCTTCCGGTATTTTTTGAACAGCCCTTGCATCCCAGTACTGGCGCGGCTTTCAGGGCGATGAACAAGTTTCATAAACAGGGTTATCCACAGATTCTGTGGGTAAGTGCAGCAAGCCCTGTCAGGACGCGGGATTGCCTGTTATCCCCTGCAACAGGAGACCATTTTACAGGCTAACCTGATTTTATTCTGTTTTGTCCCACCCTCTGTAACTGTTGATTAACAGGCTCTATTGGCACTTTCCGGAGATATCTTTTTGCCAGCCCTTTCCCCATATGGGAATGACGCTAGTATCTCGTCATTTGACTCTTTTACGACCAAGAGATCCCCAGGTTGAATCTGCTGAAACCGCTCTGTGGCGAAGCGCTAGACAGCAGAATCTAAAATCTCACCCATGACAGTGCAAGCCCGGCTGCAACCAGCATGTTTCACTAATTGACAACGGGAAGGAGAGCTAAAATCACCTGCTTTTTTCCGATGCTCCCCTTATCCCGCCGCCTGCTCATTAAATAGCGTCCGATAACTTCCGATTAATCCCCCCTTATGCTTCTTTATTAGTGATAGATACGGCACAATATCGGCCCCACTTTTTTCCTCGGTTTTTCCGGGCATGACTATAGATTTTGTGACACTGCTGCATCAAAGCGACTCCCTGCTGCTCTTCGTGGTATTGGCCTTCGGCCTGCTGCTTGGCAAAGTGCGGATTGGCAACTTCCAGATTGGCAACACCATAGGTGTGCTGTTTACCGCCCTGCTGTTTGGCCAGATGGGCTTCGAGTTTACTGCCACCACAGAAAACGTCGGCTTTATGCTCTTCATCTTCTGTGTGGGGATTGAGGCGGGCCCCCACTTCTTCAGCGTCTTCCTGCGCGATGGCATCCACTACATCACCCTGACTCTGGTGATCTTGCTGACAGCTCTGCTGCTGACAGTGGGGCTGGCCAAGTTCTTCAATCTGGGGCCGGGCATGGCGGCGGGGATCCTGGCGGGTTCCCTCACATCGACCCCGGCGCTGGTGGGTGCACAGGATGCCCTGCGCAGTGGTCTGCTCAACCTGCCCCATCAAACCGATATGCAGGCGGTACTCGACAACATGGGCATCGGCTACGCCCTGACCTATCTGGTGGGTCTGGTTGGTCTGATGCTGGTGGTGCGCTATCTCCCGTCACTGGCACGACTCGATCTCAATACCGAAGCGCAAAAAATCGCCCGTGAGCGGGGCCTCTCCGACAGCGACAGTCGCAAGACCTATCTGCCCATCATTCGCGCCTATCGGGTTGGCCCCGAGCTGGCAGCCTGGATTGGCGGCCGTACCCTGCGTGAAACAGGCATCTATCCCCACACCGGCTGCTATGTGGAGCGGATCCGCCGCAACGGCATTCTCGCCAGTCCCGATGGGGATGCCGTCATTCAAGAAGGGGACGAGATCGCCCTGGTGGGCTATCCCGAGAGCCACGAGAAACTGGACGTCAACTACCGCAACGGTAAAGAGGTATTTGATCGCAACCTGCTCGACCTGCAGATCGTCACCGAAGAGATAGTGGTGAAAAACGACGCCGTGGTCGGCCGCCATCTGGTGGAGCTCAACCTCACCGAGAAAGGGTGCTTCCTCAACCGGGTGGTACGCTCCCAAATCGAGATGCCGTTCGATCGCAACATCATGTTGCAAAAAGGCGATGTGCTGCAGATCAGCGGCGAGAAACAGCGGGTCAAACTGCTGGCCAACAAGATCGGCTTTATCAGTATCCACAGCCAGACCACAGATCTAGTGGCTTTCACCACCTTCTTCGTGCTCGGCTTGCTGATCGGCTCCGTCTCGCTTGTGTTCGGCCAGATTGAATTTGGCCTCGGCAACGCCGTCGGTCTGCTGTTGGCTGGTATTCTGATGGGGTATCTGCGGGCCAACCACCCCACCGTGGGTTACGTACCGCCCGGAGCCCTGCGACTGGCCAAGGATCTCGGTCTTGCGGTCTTTATGGTGAGCACCGGCCTCAAGGCGGGTGGCGGCATTCTGGATCACCTGAGCGAAGTGGGTGCCGTAGTGCTCTTCTCCGGCATGTTGGTCACTACCCTGCCGGTGCTTGTCGGTTATCT
Source organism: Aeromonas sp. 601039 (assembly GCF_049174415.1). Taxonomy (NCBI): domain Bacteria; kingdom Pseudomonadati; phylum Pseudomonadota; class Gammaproteobacteria; order Aeromonadales; family Aeromonadaceae; genus Aeromonas; species Aeromonas sp. 601039. Next base: position 509 of record NZ_JAAKTL010000036.1, on the reverse strand, counting down.
GTTCGGGGTCTGGGTATTGAAAATGAACCCGGCGCTGCTGCTCGGCGCCATCACTGGTGCCCGTACCTGCGCCCCCGCCATGGATGTGGTCAACGAGGCCGCCAACAGCTCCATTCCGGCGCTTGGCTACGCAGGTACCTATGCGGTGGCCAACGTGATGCTGACGCTGGCAGGCTCCTTTATTATCGGCTTCTGGTTCTAACCAGTAACCATCAAATTACCGCTAACAAAGAAGGGAGCCTCAGGCTCCCTTCTTGCTATCTGCCTTTCTCCCAAGATGCGAAGCAGGCTTATTGGTGTGATCTCACCTGACACCAACCATCAGCGCTGAACTCTGCCCCCTATCCTACAATGGTTGACGCTCTGCTCTGCTCTGCTCTGCTCTGCTCTGCTCTGCTCTGCTCTGCTCTGCAATGAGTGATGGCAGATCACGTGTCTAGTCCTGAAATAGGTTTACACATTTTCAACTAGCATTTCTCTACTCAGAACCCCCTATGTACCGCATCGGG
>NZ_JAAKTL010000035.1:0-30847 GCF_049174415.1 Aeromonas sp. 601039 | reverse complement strand
ACCACAATAATGGGATACCGCCAGCAAAAGCCGAAGATCGGCCTAACCAAGTGTCCGGATTTAGTTGACCACTACACTGCGATACGGAACTCATGACCTTCCTAAATGGCTCACCCGCTCCGAACCGAACGCTTAGCGACAGATAAAAAGAAACCCCCACCATCGCTGGCGGGGGTTGGTCGTCTGGCAAATCGGGCTGATGCCCGCTGCAAACGCTTAGCGGTTTTTCACCTTCTGGTGCAGCTCCTGCACCGAGTTGACGTTAGCGGTGGCATCCACGCTGATGGCCATGCAGGTGGCAAACGCCTCATTCATGGTGGTGGTATACGCCACCTTGTTCTGCAAGGCGGCGCGACGCAACTGCTTGGAGTCCTGGATCGCCACCCGCCCTTCGGCGGTGTTGACGATGTAGGTGTACTCGCCATTCTTGATGCGGTCGAGAATGTGCGGGCGTCCTTCATGCACCTTGTTAACCAGGCGCGGGTTGATGCTCGCTTCACCCAGCGCTACCGCGGTGCCGTGAGTGGCATCCAGCTCGTAACCCAGCTCCAGCAGCTTGGCAGCCAAGTCGACCACCTGCGCCTTGTCGCTGTGACGCACTGACAAGAGGGCACGACCCTCTTTCGGTACGGCGTGGTTGGCACCCAGCTGCGCCTTGGCATAGGCCTCGGCAAAGCTGCTGCCCACTCCCATTACCTCACCGGTGGAGCGCATCTCTGGCCCCAGCAGCGGGTCAACCCCCGGGAACTTGGCGAACGGCAGTACCACCTCTTTCACCGAGTAGTAGGGTGGGATGATCTCTTTGGTGAAGCCCTGCTCTTGCAGCGACTGACCAGCCATCACACGGGCGGCAATCTTGGCCAGCGGGGCGCCGGTCGCCTTGGAGACGAACGGCACGGTACGGGCGGCACGCGGGTTCACCTCGATGAGGTAGATGTCATCGCCCTTGACCGCGAATTGCACGTTCATCAGGCCGATAACGCCGAGCTCCAGCGCCAGCTTGCGCACCTGCTCGCGGATCTCGTCCTGAATCTTCTTGGACAAGGTATAGGGAGGCAGGGAGCAACCGGAGTCACCGGAGTGGATACCGGCCTGCTCGATGTGCTCCATGATACCGCCGATGACCACATCGGTGCCGTCGCAGATGGCATCCACGTCCAGCTCGGTCGCATCGTCCAGGAAGCGGTCCAGCAGTACCGGCGATTCGTTGGAGACGCTTACCGCCTCGGCGAAGTAGCGACGCAGATCCTGCTCGTCATAGACGATTTCCATGGCGCGGCCACCCAGCACGTAGGAGGGGCGAACCACCAGCGGGTAGGTAATGCGCTCGGCCAGCAGCACGGCCTGCTCCAGCGCGGTGACGGTGCCGTTTTCCGGCTGCTTGAGGCCAAGGCGCTCGACGGCAGACTGGAAGCGCTCGCGGTCTTCGGCGCGGTCGATGGCATCCGGGCTGGTACCGATGATCGGTACGCCGTTGGCTTCCAGTGCACGGGCCAGTTTCAGCGGGGTCTGGCCACCGTACTGGACAATCACGCCCTTGGGTTTTTCGATGCGCACGATTTCCAGCACATCTTCCAGAGTCACCGGCTCGAAGTAGAGACGATCCGAGGTGTCGTAATCGGTGGAGACGGTCTCCGGGTTGCAGTTGACCATGATGGTCTCGTAACCGTCTTCGCGCAGGGCCAGCGCCGCGTGCACGCAGCAGTAGTCGAACTCGATACCCTGACCGATACGGTTCGGGCCACCGCCGATGATCATGATCTTGTCGCGGTTGCTCGGGGCCGCTTCGCACTCCTCGTCATAGCTGGAGTACATGTAGGCGGTGTTGGTGGCGAACTCGGCGGCGCAGGTATCGACCCGCTTGTAGACCGGGAAGATGTTGTTGCGGGCACGCAGTTTGCGCACTTCCCCTTCGGCCACACCGAGGATCTTGGCCAGACGGGCATCGGCAAAGCCTTTGCGCTTCAGGGCGCGCAGGAAGTCAGCATCGAGACCGGCCATGCCGCGCTCTTTCACCTCTTCTTCCAGTTTCACCAGATCTTCAATCTGTACCAGGAACCAGGGGTCAATCTTGGTCAGCTTGAAGATGCCGTCCATGGAGAGACCGGCGCGGAATGCATCGGCGATGTAGAAGATACGGTCGCTACCGGCATCCTGCAGCTCGTGACGGATGCGGGTCAGGGAGTCCGGGGCGTTCAGATCCACCATGGGGTCGAAGCCGGTCTTACCGGTCTCGAGGCTGCGCAACGCCTTGTGCAGGGACTCCTGGAAGTTACGGCCGATAGCCATCACTTCACCGACCGACTTCATCTGGGTCGTCAGACGGTCGTTGGCACCGGCGAACTTCTCGAAGTTGAAGCGTGGCACCTTGGTCACCACGTAGTCGATGGCCGGCTCGAAGGAGGCCGGAGTGCGACCGCCGGTGATGTCGTTCATCAGCTCGTCGAGGGTGTAACCGATGGCGAGCTTGGCTGCGATCTTGGCGATGGGGAAACCGGTCGCCTTGGAGGCCAGCGCAGAGGAGCGCGACACCCGCGGGTTCATCTCGATGATGACCATGCGGCCATCTTTCGGGTTGATGCCGAACTGGACGTTGGAGCCGCCGGTCTCGACACCGATTTCGCGCAGCACCGCCATGGAGGCGTTGCGCATTAGCTGGTACTCCTTGTCGGTCAGCGTCTGGGCTGGCGCGACCGTGATGGAGTCACCGGTGTGGATACCCATGGGGTCGAAGTTTTCGATGGCGCAGACGATGATGCAGTTGTCGTTGCGATCCCGCACCACCTCCATCTCGTACTCTTTCCAGCCGATCAGCGACTCGTCGATGAGCAGCTCTTTGGTCGGCGACAAGTCCAGACCGCGCTCGCAGATCTCAACGAACTCTTCGGTGTTGTAGGCGATGCCGCCACCGGAGCCACCCATGGTAAAGGAGGGACGGATGATGCAGGGGAAGCCAACCATCTGTTGCACGCCCCACGCCTCTTCCATGTTGTGGGCGATGCCGGCACGCGGGCACTCCAGGCCGATGCTGCGCATCGCCTTGTCAAAGCGGGAGCGGTCTTCGGCCTTGTCGATGGCGTCGGCGGTGGCACCGATCATCTCGACACCGAACTCGGCCAGCACGCCATGCTTCTCCAGCGCCAGTGCGCAGTTGAGCGCAGTCTGGCCGCCCATAGTGGGCAGGATGGCGTCCGGGCGCTCTTTCTTGATGATTTCGCGCACCACTTCCCAGGTGATGGGCTCGATGTAGGTGGCGTCTGCCATCTCCGGGTCGGTCATGATAGTGGCCGGGTTGGAGTTGACCAGAATGACGCGGTAGCCCTCCTCGCGCAGGGCTTTGCACGCCTGGGCGCCGGAGTAGTCAAATTCGCAGGCTTGGCCGATGACGATGGGGCCGGCGCCGAGGATCAGGATGCTCTGAAGGTCGTTACGTTTTGGCATGAAACTCTTTCCTCTATTTCTTAGGCGCGATACTGCTTAATCAATTCAATAAAGTGGTCAAAAAGACCGGCACAGTCGTGCGGACCCGGGCTCGCTTCGGGGTGCCCCTGGAAGCTGAAGGCCGGACGGTCGGTGCGATGGATACCTTGCAGGGAACCATCAAACAGGGAGACGTGGGTGGCGCGCAGGCAATCCGGCAGGCTGTTCTCGTCTACCGCAAAGCCGTGGTTCTGAGCGGTGATCATGACGGTGTTGTCATCAAGGCTCTTCACCGGATGGTTGGCGCCGTGGTGGCCAAACTTCATCTTGACGGTCTTAGCACCGGAGGCCAGACCCAGCAGCTGGTGACCCAGACAGATGCCGAATACCGGCGTGCTGGTATTAAGGAAAGCCTTGATGGCCTCGATGGCGTAGTCGCACGGCTCGGGGTCGCCGGGGCCGTTGGAGAGGAAGATGCCATCCGGGTTCATCGCCAGTACCTCGGCGGCCGGGGTCTTGGCCGGTACCACGGTCAGGCGGCAGCCACGGTCAACCAGCATCCGCAGGATGTTGCGCTTGACGCCAAAGTCATAGGCTACCACGTGGTACTTCAGCTGGTCGGCATCCGGGGTGACGTGCCCCTTGCCAAGCTGCCAGCTCCCTTCGGTCCAGTTGTACGCTTCACCAACCGTTACCTCTTTGGCCAGATCCATCCCCTTCAGACCGGGGAAGGCGCGGGCCTGTTCGAGAGCATAGGCTTCATCGACCTGTTTCCCGGCCAAAATGCAGCCAGCCTGAGCGCCTTTCTCGCGCAGGATGCGGGTCAGTTTACGGGTGTCGATGTCGGCGATGCCAACGATGTTGTGAGACTTGAGGTATTCGGAGAGGGATTGCTGATTGCGGAAATTGGAGGCAAGTATCGGAAGGTCCCGGATGATCAATCCCTGAGCATGGATCTGACTGGACTCTTCATCTTCGCTGTTGGTGCCGGTGTTGCCTATATGGGGGTAAGTGAGGGTGACTATCTGACGGGAATAAGAGGGATCGGTGAGGATTTCCTGATAGCCCGTCATCGACGTATTGAAAACCACTTCACCAACGGAACATCCCTCGGCGCCTATCGACACGCCTTTGAATACAGTTCCATCTTCCAGCACTAGCAATGCAGTGTGATTCAAGACAACCTCCAGTTATTTAGCTTTAAATTCAGCAATTTACCTGGGTGTTGCGGGCTCGGTTCCGGTCTTGGACAGGACTCGAACCCGGCAGATTTCTGGCAAATTGGGCGCATTCTACTTAAAAAAAGTGGCATTTCAACGTCTTTTCTCAGATGAAATGCATCTAAATTCAATAAAAAAGCAACATTACCCATTATCTATGCACTTAATCGCTTTGCAACCCCCTCCCGTGAAAGAAAAGGAAAAACCACCACCAAAAGATGACACCAAGCCAGCAATAGCGACAAAAACAAACAAAAAAAGCAATTAAAACAATGACTTTTATTTTTACACAAAAAACATTAATGACAAATTTAACGCTTTTACGATGACAAGAGTGAACGTGAAAAATGGAAAACGTTTTTCAGCGTTTGAATTTTTAGTCTTTCCGATTCCGTGTAAAAAAATGGCTTAATCCGCCATAAAGATGCTCAAATCTGTTACCTGGTGATGACATTCAGGAAGGAAAAATCTGGCAGACAAAGCAATAGTGTGATTTATAAGGCATTCAGATAAAAATTGCCGATAGAGTGTCTTTTTACACAAACTCTGGCTGACTGACAGCAAAAACCCCGGCAAGCCGGGGTTTTTCACTGGGTAGCAGTAGTACGAAAGTGCCGCACAGAGGCATCACTTGAGATTGAGCACATCCTGCATGTCATAAAGACCGGCACCCTGCTGACCAAGCCACTTGCCCGCCCGCACAGCACCGTTGGCGAAGGTCAGGCGGCTGGAAGCCTTGTGGCTGATCTCCACCCGCTCGCCTATATCGGCAAACATGACGGTATGCTCCCCCACCAGATCGCCGGCACGAATGGTGGCAAAGCCGATAGTGTTGCGATCCCGCTCGCCAGTGATCCCCTCGCGGCCATAGACGGCGCACTCCTTGAGATCCCGGCCCAGGGTTTTGGCGACCACTTCCCCCATGGAGAGCGCAGTACCGGATGGCGCATCCACCTTGTGGCGATGGTGGCCCTCGATGATCTCGATGTCGGTGTAATCTCCCATCACCTTGGCGGCCTGCTCCAGCAACTTGAACACCAGGTTGACCCCGACCGAGTAGTTGGAGGCGAACACGATACCGATCTGCTTGCCCGCCTCTTTCAGGGCGGCCTTGCCTGCATCATCAAAACCGGTGGTGCCGATCACCATCTGCTTGTGGTGGGCCAGCGCAAAGGCCAGATTGGCCAGGGTCACCTCGGGGCGGGTGAAGTCGATGATAAGATCAAACTCGTCACGCACCTTGTCAAGACTGTCACTGATGGCCACACCCAGATGGCCCAGCCCATTGAGCTCACCGGCATCAAGACCGATCACCGCCGAGCCCGGCCGCTCCAGCGCAGCACCAACCACCACGCCATCGGTGTTGGTGATGGCCTCCAGCAGCACCTTGCCCATACGACCATTACAGCCCATCACAGCCACACGGATCGGATTGTCCATCTCCACCCTCTCATCTCTTTTAATTATGGAAAGAGACCGTTTTACCAGCCTGTGCCAGCTTTGAAAAGCCCACAGTGAGCCAGCAGAGACAACCGACAAATAAACGAAAATATTTAATTTAATCCGAACATTTAACGGATTTAGTCAGAGTGACAAAATCGAAAGATAAAAACACCTATCCATCTGGACGTCTATCTTGACCTTGTGGGGTTGACTCACTACTGTGGGCACCCCAATGCGGCAGGATGCCCGCCCTGTTTTCCCCCTATCCCTATCCGATACAGGTACAAAGCAGTTTATGACAGGAGGTCATTGTTCAATTTCAGAGGAACACATGATCCAGACTCAACCCAGTGCCAGGGCCTTGCTGCCACTTCTGGTTTTTCTCGCACTCTTTATCGGTACCGGTACCTGGCTGACCCTGCAGGGGGTCGAGTTCGCCTTCTATCAGCTGCCCGCTCCGGTTGCTGCCCTGCCTGCGGTGATGCTCGCCCTGCTGCTTGGCAAAGAGAGCTTCAACAGCAATCTGGAGACCTTCTTCAAGGGGGTCGGGCACAGCAATATCATGGCGATGTGCCTTATCTATCTGCTGGCGGGCGCCTTTGCCAGCGTGGCCAAGGCCACCGGCGGGGTTGATGCCACCGTGGCGCTGGGCCTGTCGCTCATCCCTGGCTGGGCGCTGTTGCCCGGGCTGTTCCTCATCTCTGCCTTTATTGCTACCGCTATGGGCACCTCCATGGGCACCATAGGTGCCGTGGCGCCGGTCGCGCTGGGCGTGGCGCAGGCGGCCGGTATCGATCCGGTACTGATGGCAGGCACCATTCTCTCCGGCGCCATGTTTGGCGATAACCTCTCCATCATCTCCGACACCACCATAGCAGCAACCCGCAGTCAGGGGTGCGAGATGAAGGACAAGTTCCGCGAAAACTTCAAGATTGCGGCCCCAGCTGCCATCGCGGTGATCCTGCTCTATCTGACCCTGGGGTCAGTGGGTGAATCCCCTGCCAGCGGCAGCGCCATCGAGCTGTTCAAGGTGATGCCTTATCTGCTGATCCTGGGGCTGGCGCTCGCCGGAGTGAATGTGTTTGTGGTGCTGGGGATCGGCATTCTGGCCGCCGGAGTGGTGGGCATGATCAACGGCTACGCCATCGGTCAGTTCAGCAAGGATATCTATCAGGGCTTTACCGGCATGCAGGAGATCTTCCTGCTCTCCATGCTGATCGGCGGCCTCGGCGCCCTGATGGAACGTCAGGGTGGACTGGCCTGGATCAGCGAGCGCATCAGCGCCCTGATTGCCCGTTTCACTCGCGAGCACAATGGTGAACAGAACGAGAAAGCCGCCGAGCTCGGCATCGCCGGGGTGGTGAGCCTCACCAACCTCTGCACCGCCAACAACACGGTGGCTATTATCGTCGCCAGCAAGGTAGCCCGGGATCTGGCCGAACACCACGGTGTCACCCCGCGCCGCGCCGCCTCCATGCTCGATATTTTCTCTTGCGTGGTACAGGGTCTGATCCCCTGGGGCGCACAGGCGCTGCTGCTGGGCTCCATCTTCGCCCTGTCACCGCTGGCGGTAGTGAGCATGAGTTTCTACCCGATGGCGCTCGCGGTGGCGGCACTGATTGCCGTGTTCGTGAAGCACCAGATGCGCGGCAAGGCTGACAAGTAACAGGATAACGTCCATGCGTTTCTACACAGGATTAGCGCTCGCGGTAGCGGCACTGATTGCCGTGTTCGTGAAGCACCAGATGCGCGGCAAAGCTGACAAGTAACAGACCAGACGCTGGCGCGCCGACATGCCATCAACAGGGGCCACACCCTGGCCCTTGTTGACTCACTATCGGATCCGCCAGCATTTATCCCACCGTTCCGGGCATCAGCCGTCCGGGACGGGGTTTCCCTGCCCCCCTTAACGTCAAGAGTGAATGTGCTAAGGTAGAGCGCGTTCAAGCCATCGATGCGCAGCTATACCAGAGGTTCCCCATGCATGAGTCCCAACCCGAACGTCAATCCCTGCGCCAACTGGTTCGTCAACGCCGCAAAAATCTGAGTCCGGCCGAGCAGCAGGCGGCGGCCCAACAGCTGCTGGCCCAGTTCAAGCAACACCCCGAGATCCTCGCCGCCAAACGCATTGCCCTCTATCTGGCCAATGACGGGGAGATCAATCCCTTGCCCACCATCCATTGGCTGTGGGCCCAGCACAAAGAGGTCTACCTGCCGGTGCTCCACCCCTTTACTCCGGGTCACCTGCTCTTTTTGCGCTATACCGCCACCAGCCCCATGGTACGCAACCGCTACGGAATCGAAGAGCCGGAGCTGGATATCCTGCAGGTGGTGCCCCACAGCACGCTCGATCTTATCTGCACCCCGCTGGTCGCCTTCGATGCCCAGGGCAATCGTCTTGGCATGGGGGGCGGCTACTACGATCGCACTCTCGCCATCTGGCATGAGCACAAGCTGGGCCCCAAGCCGCTCGGCATTGCCCACGACTGCCAGCAGGTGGATGCGGTCCCGCAAGAGGAGTGGGATGTACCGCTGCCCCAGATCATCACCCCGAGCCACTGCTGGCGCTTTGAATAGGCTGTTTTTGGCAGGCAGCCCCTGCTTTGTGCGCGCAAACGCAGAATAAACAGGCAAACGATTTACAAAGTCCCTCTTTTTGCCCCGGAACGTGAGCAACAAGGTCGCGACGGGGTACCGGGTTGGATATAATGCGCCCGCTTTTTTCTTAAGGAACGATCATGACTCAAGATGAAATGAAGAAGGCGGCCGCTTGGGCTGCGCTCAAGTATGTGGTTCCCGGTACCATCGTCGGGGTAGGCACCGGCTCTACCGTCAACCACTTTATCGACGCGCTGGCGACCATGAAGGACGAGATCAAGGGGGCGGTATCCAGCTCCGTTGCCTCCACCGAGCGCCTCAAGGGCTTCGGCATCACCGTATATGATCTCAACGAGATCGACGCCCTCTCCGTCTATGTGGATGGCGCCGATGAGATCAACGCAACCCGTGACATGATCAAGGGCGGTGGCGCAGCCCTGACCCGCGAGAAGATCGTTGCCGCCGTGGCAGACAAGTTCATCTGCATCATCGACAACACCAAGACCGTCGACGTGCTGGGCCAGTTCCCGCTGCCGGTGGAAGTGATCCCGATGGCCCGCGAATACGTGGCCCGCGAAATCCGCAAACTGGGTGGCAACCCGGTCTGGCGTGAAGGGGTGGTCACCGACAACGGCAACCACATTCTGGATGTAAAAGGGATGGCCATTACCGACGCCAAGGCGCTGGAAGTGCAGCTGAACGCCATCGTTGGTGTGGTCACCAACGGCCTGTTCGCAGCCCGCGGCGCCGATGTGGTCCTGATCGGTACGCCGGACGGCGTGATTACCCAGTAATCCCGACACCGGCAGCACAGTGCAGCGGCATCCTCCCTCGCCCGCCAACGCCATTTTGCCAACCCTGACACAGCGATGGCGTTGATTGAGCCCCGGGATGGGATACTAACCCAGACATTGCATTCTGAATAAATGACGGCGCCTGATGGCGCCGTTTTTATTTATCCCTCAACAAGTTGCATACGGATGTTTACAACATTCGTTGATAACTTCAAAGAATTTGACTTTCGTCACAAATATTCCCTCTCCCAAACGTTTTTGCTACTTTACGGTTTTCTTCGCACACCAAATCTGCACTTACGTTTGCACATACAGAGGGATCGTCATGACTGCCAAGTTTTCGTTGGACAAGGATAAAATCAAGGTTCTGCTGCTGGAGGGGGTTCACCCCAACACCGTAGAGACCTTTCGTGCCGCAGGTTACACCAGTGTGGAGTATCTCAAGACCTCGCTCTCCGAAGAGGAGCTGATCGAGCAGATCCGCGACGTCCATTTCATCGGGCTGCGCTCCCGCACCCAGATCACCGAGAAAGTCCTCGACGCCGCCAACAAACTGGTCGCTATCGGCTGCTTCTGCATCGGTACCAACCAGGTAGAGCTGGAAGCGGCCCAGATCCGCGGCATTCCGGTCTTCAACGCCCCCTTCTCCAACACCCGTTCGGTCGCCGAGCTGGTACTGGGCGAGATCCTGCTGCTGCTGCGCGGCATCCCCGAGAAAAACGCCAAGTGCCATCGCGGCGTGTGGGAAAAACTGGCCAATCGCTCGGTGGAAGCCCGCGGCAAGAAGCTCGGCATCATCGGCTACGGCCACATCGGTACCCAGCTTGGCATCATCGCCGAGAGCATCGGCATGAAGGTTTATTACTACGATATCGAGAACAAGCTCTCGCTGGGCAACGCCATTCAGGTGCCGAGCATGGTCGAGCTGCTCAATATGTCTGACGTCATCAGCCTACACGTGCCGGAGACCGCCTCCACCAAGAACATGATCGGTGCCGAGCAGCTGCGGATGATGAAACCGGGCGCCATCTTCATCAACGCCGCCCGCGGTACCGTGGTGGATATCGATGCGCTGGCTGACGTCATCAAGAGCGGCCATATCGCCGGCGCCGCCATCGACGTCTTCCCAGTCGAGCCCAAGTCCAATGACGAGGAGTTCCAAAGCCCGCTGCGTGGGCTGGAGAACGTGATCCTGACTCCGCACATCGGTGGCACCACCCATGAAGCGCAGGAGAACATCGGGCTGGAAGTGGCCAACAAGCTGGTCAAATACTCCGACAACGGCTCCACCCTCTCTGCCGTCAACTTCCCGGAAGTGTCGCTGCCGGGCCATAAGGGCTCCAGCCGCCTGCTGCACATTCACCGCAACCAGCCGGGCGTGATGAACCAGATCAACCAGATCTTCGCCGAAGAGGGGATCAACATCGCCGGTCAATACCTGCAGACCAGCAGCCATATCGGTTACGTGGTGATCGACGTGGAGACCGAGCACAGCGAGAAGGCGCTCGCCAAGCTCAAGGAGATCAACGGCACCATCCGTGCCCGCATCCTCCACTGATAGCCCCTTATCTGCGCAGCAAAAAGCCCGTCGTGATGACGGGCTTTTGTGTGAAGCAGAACCTCAAAGCAGCGTGATGGCTTACCACCACCCCAACAGGTTGCGGCCCACCAGAGCGCCCCACACCAGGGCATTGAGGGCCAACGCGATAAAGACGGCGGCAGAGCCCAAATCCTTGGCGCGACCGGAGAGCTCATGATGCTCGGAGCCAACCCTGTCTACCACAGCTTCGATGGCAGAGTTGAGGATCTCGACGATCACCACCAGCCAGCTGATGACGATAAGCAGCAGGATCTGGTTGAGAGAATCCCCCAGCCAGAAGGCCAGCGGCATCAGCAACAGGATCAGCATCAGCTCCTGCCGAAACGCCGCCTCGTTAATCCAGGCTGACTTGAGCCCCTTCATGCTGTAACCGGTTGCGTTGATGATGCGGGTGACCCCGGTTGCCCCTGGCTTTGCCACGCTAACTACCTCATTTGGAATCGATTTTGGCCTCACATCCTATCAGAGCCCCCCAAGGTTTCAATCAGGGGACTTTTGCTTTATTTTATCTCTTTGCTTTTTCGCCCCTTGCGGCTGACACCACCCACTCGAGACTTGAGTTGTATGTCCATTCACACAGATGAATTGCGCACCCGTCGCCTGGAGTCACTGATCACTCCGAGCGAGCTTGCACACGCGTTTCCGATCACCGATACCATTGCCCAGAATCTGCTGGATGCCCGTCGCGAAGTGGAAGCCATTCTGGCCGGAGACGATCAGCGCCTGCTGGTCATTGTCGGCCCCTGCTCTATCCATGATCCCGCTGCTGCTCGCGAGTATGCCCAGCGCCTCAACGCCCTGCGCGAGCAGTATAAAGAGAGCCTCTGCATCGTGATGCGCACCTACTTCGAGAAACCGCGCACCATCGTCGGCTGGAAAGGGCTCATCAACGATCCGCGCCTCGATGGCAGTTTCGACGTCAACGAAGGGCTGAAACTGGCGCGCAAACTGCTGGTCGACATCAACGAGATCGGCATGCCCACCGCCACCGAATTCCTCGATATGGTGACCGGCCAGTATATTGCCGACCTCATCACCTGGGGCGCCATCGGCGCTCGTACCACCGAATCCCAGGTACACCGCGAGATGGCTTCGGCCCTCTCCTGCCCGGTCGGCTTCAAGAACGGCACCGACGGCAATACCCGCATCGCCATCGATGCGGTGCGCGCCGCCCGTCACAGCCACATCTTCTATTCGCCGGACAAAGACGGCAAGATGACCATCTACCGCACCGCCGGTAACCCCTTTGGTCATGTGATCCTGCGTGGCGGCCACCGCCCCAACTACGACACCGCCAGTGTCGATGAAGCCTGTGAAGCATTGGCCGATGTGGGTCTGCCGGAGCGTCTGGTGGTCGATTTCAGCCACGGCAACAGCATGAAGGATCACCGCCGTCAGCTGCTGGTGGCGCAAGATATCTGCGATCAGCTGCGCCGCGGCCGTACCGGCATCGCCGGCATCATGGCAGAAAGCTTCCTGGTGGAAGGGCGTCAGGATGTGGAGAACGGCTGCGCAGCCACCTTTGGCCAGAGCATCACAGATGCCTGCCTGTCATGGAGCGACACCGAAACCCTGCTGGCGATGCTGGCCGAAGCCGCGCTGGTGCGGTTGAACAAAGCAAACCTGCGGTAACGACTGCGACATCACCCTTCGGCCAGAGCATCACAGATGCCTGCCTGTCGTGGAGCGCCACCGAAATCCTGCTGGCGATGCAGGCCGAAGCCGCGCTGGTGCGGTTGAACAAAGCAAACCTGCGGTAAGACTGCGACATCACCCTTCGGCCAGGGCATCACAGATGCCTGCCTGTCGTGGATCGACTCCGAAACCCTGCTGGCGATGCTGGCAGAGGCGGCGCAGGTGCACCTGAGCAAACAGGCTTGAACTGCGAATAAAACCAAAGGGGCCAGTATTTTTGATACCGGCCCCTTCTTCTTGCTGTCGGCCGATTACGCTTCGCTAATCGACCCTACATGCGCGCTCTTTCCTGTACACCCTACTTACAAACTGGGCATAAACCACACGCGTCCTGCCGCTTCGATGCGGTCGGTGCGGATCTGGAATACCTGTGCCAGCAGCGCCTCATCCACCAGCTCGACACCCCCTTCGCGCACCACCGCGCCCCCTTGCAGGCAGAGAATGCGGTCGGCCCAGTCGATGGCCAGATTGATATCGTGGATGGCGATCACCACCAGCAAGCCTTGCCCGGCCAGGGTTTTCAGCAAGCGCAATAGCGCCAGCTGGTGATGCAGGTCGAGCCCCGCCAGCGGCTCGTCCAGCAGCAGCACCTTGCCGGTCGGATTGAGGCTCGGCCACACCTGCAGCAGGGTGCGGGCAATCAGCACCCGCTGCTGCTCGCCCCCCGACAACCGGCTGAAGTCACGAGCCAGCAAAGCTTCCAGCTCCAATGCCTCGCACAATGCATTTATCGCCTCGTTCTGTCTGGCAGGTGCAACCATCTCATCGAGCCCCAGGCTCAACACCTGAAACACCGGAATATGAAACAGCTGGGGCTGACGCTGGGGCAGCATGGCGCGCCGTTTGGCAATCTCGGGCCAACTCATGTCAGTAAGCACTCCCCCCCCCAGCAGCACTGTGCCATCGGCGGGTAAAATCCCCGCCAGCGCCCCGAGCAGGGTCGACTTGCCACTGCCATTGGGGCCAAGCAGCGCTACCAACTGGCCACCATGCCAGCGGATATCTAGGGGAGAGAGCCGTCCGGCAATGGCGAGTGCGCTCGCCTCCAGCAGCGGCGCAGCAGCACGAGAAGAAACCGGCTTGGGATCAGCGGGTGACATCGGCATCTTGCCTCAACAACGGGTAAATAAGGAGACTGCGCGCCCCGACCAAATCATGCAGATATTCATGCAGCACCATCGGCAGTTTGCCTCAATAGCAGGTAGATAAAGAGCGGCGCCCCCACCGAGGCGGTGATGACGCCGATAGGCAACTCCCCCGCGCTCAGGGTGGATCGAGCAACCAGATCGGCCGCCAGCAGCAGGGCCCCGCCGCCAAGCGCCGAGGCAGGCAGCAGAAAGCGCTGATCGCTGCCACCGCAGAGCCGCAGCAGATGGGGCACCACCAACCCGACAAAACCGATCACGCCGCACAGCGACACCGCCACACCGGTCAGCAGACAGACCGCCAGCACCAACCGCACCCGCATCCTGTCGACATCCATCCCCATCAGGCGGGCCTGGGTCTCCCCCAACAACAACTGTTGCAGCGCCTTGCCCTGCCAGCAGAGCCAGCACAGGGTGAGCGGCAGCACCAGCCACCACCAGGCAAACTGCTGGCTGCCGTAAGAGAGGCTGCCCATCATCCAGAACATGAATTCACGCAAGGAGCCGTCGTCGGCAAAGTACATCAGCCAGGTCATGGCGGCATTGGTGAGAATACCGATAGCCACCCCAAACAGTAGCAAGCGGGCATGGCCGAGACGCGCCCGGCGAGCCAGCCGAATGAGCAGCATGGTCACCAGCAGGGCGCCACCGAAGGCCGCCAGTGACAGCCCCCAGCCGGGCAGATAGACACCGAGGGATTTGGCTACCGCCATCGCTACCATGGCAGCCAGTCCTGCCCCGCTTGAAACACCAAGCAGCCCGGGCTCCGCCACCGGGTTGTGCAGCATCACCTGCAATACGGCGCCGCCACAGGCAAGGGCTGCGCCGGCCAAGAGGGCCAGCAAGGCACGGGGTAGCCGCAGCTCCAGCAGGATGCGCTGTTCGAGATCGCCAAGGGGCTGCCAGGGCAGCAGCACAAACTCGCCCCAGACGAGGGAGAAGAGAAACAGCAGCAGGGTCAGCAGCGTCAGGCCACAGAGCCAGCGCCGCTGCCAGCGCTGCTGGCGGGCGATAAGGGAGAGGTACAAGGAGGATCCCCGAATAACAAGGCTTCCCCCCGGCCCTGTCGCAGCGCCGGGGGAGAAGCAGGAAAAAGGCATGATAACAGTGGCTTGCCACCCAAGGTCAAGGCTGGTAACGCTTGGCCATCACGCTTATCTCGCCGCTGGCCACCAGATTTTGCAGCGCCACCAGCAAGGGCTGGCGCAGCGACTGGTGAGGTGAGTGCTTGCTCATCCCCAGATAGAGGGTCACCGGCGTGGCGGGGCGGTAGTCCGCCTTGCCTATCCGGCTGGCATTTCCCTGACTCAGGGCATAGTCCACCTGACAGTCGGTGCCAATCATCAGCGGCAGGTGACCGCGCTGCACCATGCGCAGCAGCTGATCTTCGGTGGGTACTCCGTGCTTGTCGAGGCGACTGTCAGAGTTGAAGGGCTCAAAGTAGGCTGAGTTGAGCACATAGCCCACCTTCACCCCCTGCAGATCGCGGTATTGGTGGATCCGGGCCACATTGATCGGCTGACCATAAAACGCGGGCCAGCACTTGTAGTAGGCAGGCTGCAGATAGTCGATGAACTGCGCCCGCTCGGCGGTATAGGCGAGGCCAATCATCAGATCGACCTGACCGGTTTGCATCTGCTTGAGCGCCCTGCCCCACGGCATCCGCCGTACCTGCAACTCAATGCCGCTCGCCTGTTGCAACCGGCGCAGGATGTCCATGTCGAGCCCCTGCAACCGGCCATCCGCTTGTAGGATGCGAAATGGCGGCCACAGATCAGTGGCCACCGTCAGCGTCGGGGTCGCACACACCGGCATGGCAAATAACAGTAACAACACAATCCCGCATAACTTGCCCATCCCGTCGCATACCTCGCACGGCTTATCCTGTTGGTTAAAAATACCCTCCCGCACCACGTATGAAAACCCGTGGTTCAGGGATAAAATGCGCCGGATTTTCAAGGAGAACCCTATGAACCCGATTTTCACCAGTATCGGTCTGCTGCTCTGCAGCAACGTCTTTATGACCTTCGCCTGGTACGCTCACCTCAAGAGCATGAACCATAAACCCTGGATCATTGCCGCCCTGGTGAGCTGGGGTATCGCTCTGTTCGAATACCTGCTACAAGTGCCCGCCAACCGCATCGGCCATACGGTGATGAGCGTGGGCCAACTGAAAATCCTGCAAGAAGTGATCACACTCACCGTATTCGTCCCCTTCTCTATCTTCTATCTCAAAGAAGAACTGAAATGGGACTATCTCTGGGCAGGGCTCTGCATTCTCGGTGCGGTCTTTTTTGTCTTTCGCGAGAAACTGACCGGCGCCTGAGGCTGTACACTCAATATCATCCCGCTCATGGCATCTCATTGATCGACGAGGCAAAAAAATGGAATTGCGAGACATGTTACAGATCCTGGCCAAGCAGGATGGCTCAGACCTCTATCTGTCGACCGGCGCGCCCCCCTGCGCCAAATTTAACGGCGGCCTGCGCCCCCTCAACGAAACGCCGCTGGAACCGGGTGAAGTGGCGCGGATCGCCGCCGAGATCATGGATGGCGAGCAGAAGCAGCAGTTCGAGAAGGAGTTGGAGATGAACCTCGCCATCTCCCTGCCCCAGATCGGCCGCTTTCGGGTCAACATCTTCAAGCAGCGCAACGAAGTCTCTCTGGTGGCGCGCAACATCAAGACCGACATCCCCCGCTTTGAAGATCTCAAACTCCCGCCTGTGCTGCTCGACACCATCATGGAGAAACGTGGCCTGGTGCTGTTTGTCGGCGGTACCGGCTCGGGCAAGTCCACCTCGCTCGCGGCCCTCATCGACCATCGCAACCGCAACAGCGGCGGCCACATCATCACCATCGAGGATCCGGTGGAGTTCGTGCATCGCCATCGCAAGAGCATCATCAACCAGCGGGAAGTGGGCGTGGATACCCGCAGCTTCCATGCGGCCCTGAAAAACACCCTGCGTCAGGCGCCAGACGTCATTCTTATCGGCGAGATCCGTGATCGCGAGACCATGGAACATGCGCTGGCCTTCTCCGAAACCGGCCACCTTGCCATCTCCACCCTGCACGCCAACAACGCCAACCAGGCGCTGGATCGCATCATCAACTTCTTCCCGGAAGAGCGCCGCCCACAGCTGCTCAACGATCTGGGCAACAACCTCAAGGCCTTTGTCTCTCAGCGGCTGGTGAAAACCACCGATGGCGGCCGCCGGGCCGCAGTGGAGATCATGCTCGGCACCCACACCATCCGCGACATGATCAAGCGCGGCGAATTTGGCGGCCTCAAAGAGGTGATGGAAAAGTCAAAGGCCCTCGGCATGGTCACCTTCGACAGTGCCCTGTTTGATCTGGTAGTAGAAGGCGTAATCGACGAGGAGGAGGCCGTGAAAAACGCCGATTCGGCCAACAACCTGCGCCTCAAAATCAAGCTGTGGAAGGAGAAGGGACAGATAGCCAGCAGCAGTGATGCCACCGGCTGGAGTCTGGAGCCAACAAAGGATGAAAAGGACGATCTCTTCTGATCGCTCCCTCCCGTGCCTCAACAGGCACGGGGGCATTATCTCCCTCTCACACTTTCGCAAAGTGTCTTCCAGACCACTTAACACCAACGGCGAACGCGCTGGCAATACGCCACATACTCGTCACCAAAGCGGGCGCTTAGCAGCCGCTCCTCCGGCATGATCTGAAAGCGAGTTAACCAGGCCACCAGCACGATTGGCCCAACCCAGACCCACATCCCGCCGAGATAACAGCCCCAGGCGGCCAGCCAGCAGAGCAAGCCCAGATACATGGGATTGCGGCTGACACGATAGACGCCACAGGTCACCAGACGGCTGGTGTGCTGCGGTTTGGTGGGGCTGACCGTGGTCTGGTGGTGACGAAACCGTTGCAGGGCCCCAAAGCCCATGATGGCCCCCGCCACGACCAGCACAGCCATCAGTGTCATTGCCCAGATACCGGGCTGGCTCTCCCCTCTTAGCCACCACATGGCCCCTGCACAGAGCAGGAAGATCAGCGGTGGTGGCAAACGTAACTCAAGATTGACCATTTTATTCCCCTGACGAGTGTCGGCCGAACCCGTGTTGCGGTAGACTCCCAACCAGTCAGCGCCTGTTGAGAGTGACAAAGATCATAATAATAACAATAAGTTGTGGTTAAACCACCACCAATGTGGCCGACCCCGTCCAAACTATCCAACGCGAACAACAAAAAGGAATCACCATGCACAAGAAAACTCTGCTGGCTACCCTGATCTTCGGCCTGCTCGCGGGCCAAGCCGTTGCGGCTCCCTATCTGCCCCTTGCGACAGATCATCGCAACGGCCAGGAGCAAACCGCCAGCAACGCCTGGTTGGAAGTGGATCTGGGCGCCTTTGAGCACAATATCCAGACCCTCAAGGATCGTCTCGGTGACAAGGGCCCGCAGATCTGCGCCATCATGAAGGCCGACGCTTACGGTCATGGCATCGACCTGCTGGTCCCCTCCGTGGTCAAGGCCAATATCCCCTGCATCGGCATCGCCAGCAACGAAGAGGCGCGCGTCGCCCGCGAGAAGGGCTTTACCGGCCGTCTGATGCGGGTGCGTGCTGCCACCCCGGATGAAGTAGAGCAGGCCCTGCCCTACAAGATGGAGGAGCTGATCGGCAGTCTGGTGAGTGCCCAGGGTATCGCCGATATCGCCCAGCGCCACCACACCACCATTCCGGTGCATATCGCGCTCAACTCAGCCGGCATGAGCCGCAACGGCATCGACCTGCGCCTGGCCGATGCCAAGCAGGATGCGCTGGCCATGCTCAAGCTAAAGGGGATCACCCCGGTCGGCATCATGACCCACTTCCCGGTTGAGGAGAAAGAGGACGTCAAGATGGGACTGGCCCAGTTCAAACTGGACTCCCAGTGGCTGCTGGAAGCGGGCAAGCTGGATCGCAGCAAGATCACCATCCACGCCGCCAACTCCTTCGCCACCCTGGCTGTGCCGGACGCCTACTTCGACATGGTGCGCCCGGGCGGCCTGCTCTACGGTGACTCCATCCCCTCCCACACCGAATACAAGCGGGTGATGGCATTCAAGACCCAGGTCGCCTCGGTCAACCACTATGCAGCGGGTAACACCGTCGGTTATGACCGCACCTTTACTCTCAAGCGTGACTCCTGGCTCGCCAACCTGCCGCTGGGCTACTCCGATGGCTATCGCCGCGCCCTCAGCAACAAAGCCTATGTGCTGATCCAGGGTCAGAAGGTGCCGGTGGTCGGCAAGACTTCCATGAACACCATCATGGTGGATGTGACGGATCTGAAAGGGGTGAAACCCGGTGACGAGGTGGTGCTGTTTGGCCGTCAGGGTGAAGCCGAAGTGAAACAGGCGGATCTGGAGGAGTACAACGGCGCCCTGCTGGCGGACATGTACACCATCTGGGGCTACACCAACCCCAAGAAGATCAAACGCTGATCACGCGATATGAAAAAGGGCTCCCGCGGGAGCCCTTGTTGTTTGGTATTAAATGATGTTGCGTTTAAGCGGCCTTTTTTCGGGTCACAAACAGACTCAGCCCCATGGATGCCAGCAGGATCAACGCGACTACGCCCAGTGCTATGCCGGTCGGGATCTTGAAGATATCCAGCAGCAGCATCTTGACCCCGATAAACATCAGGATCAGCGCCAGACCGTATTTGAGC
The DNA here is from genome assembly GCF_049174415.1 of Aeromonas sp. 601039. Taxonomy (NCBI): domain Bacteria; kingdom Pseudomonadati; phylum Pseudomonadota; class Gammaproteobacteria; order Aeromonadales; family Aeromonadaceae; genus Aeromonas; species Aeromonas sp. 601039. The sequence continues at coordinate 11,254 of NZ_JAAKTL010000035.1, read as the reverse complement.
AGGGCGAAGCGATCAGCCACACCCGCCAGCAGGAAGTACATGGCACGCAGACCCATGATGGCGAAGATGTTGGAGGTCAGCACGATGAAGGGATCCGTGGTCACCGCGAAGATGGCCGGGATACTGTCCACCGCGAAGATGAGATCGCTCACCTCCACCAACACCAGAATGAGCAGCAGCGGGGTGGCATAGCGCACACCGTCACGCCAGACGAAGAACTTCTCCCCTTCCAGGGTCTCGGTCACCTTGAAACGACGGCGCATCCAGCCTAGCAGCGGATTGTTGGCCAAGTCCGGCTCCTTGTCGGCCGCCCACAGCATCTTGGCACCGGTCAGCAGCAGGAAGGCGCCGAACAGATAGAGGATCCAGTGGAACTGCTCGATGAGCCAGCTACCCGCGAACACCATACCGGCACGCATCACGATGGCACCCAGTACTCCATAGAGCAGCACCCGGCGCTGCAGCTCGGCCGGAATGGCAAAGTAACCGAACAGCATCAGCCAGACGAATACGTTGTCCACTGCCAGCGCTTTCTCGATGAGGTAGCCAGTGAGGAACTCCAGTCCCTTCTGGTTGGCAATCTCACGGCCCGCGCTGTGATCCAGCCAGAGCCAGATGGCCAGGTTGAAGAGCAGCGCCACGCTGACCCAGATGAGGGACCAGACACCCGCCTCTTTGAGGGACACCTTGTGTGACTTGCCGCCACCGACAAAGCGTATGTCTATCCATAACAGGACCAGCACTATGCTGAAGAAACCGGTCCACATCCACCATTCACCCATTTTCACTTCTCCCAAAAACGACAAAACCCACGACCGAGAGGCGTGGGTTTGCGTTTGGAGCAGATACACCTTGCCTCTCGGCAAGGTCTCACTTACAGCTGATTTGCATCGACTGCCCGGCTGCCGGGTGCACTGCAGGATATGGGTGCACCGTAATGACGACAAACCGGCGAGAAGTTACTCCCCTTGTTGCGCGGATAGTAGCAGCGGTAAAAGATAACGCCAAGAGGCATCTTCACTGCCGTCAAAAATAAATCGGGGCCCCATCAAGGAGCCCCGCAAGCAGGTTCAACACATCCCCATCAGAGCGGGTCGACCTTGAGGCAGGAGACCGCGTGATCGAAGTTCCCCTCCAGCACGGGGCGGGTCTTGGCGCACTCGGGGCCAGCCACCGGGCAGCGGGTGCGGAACACGCAACCGGACGGCGGGTTCATCGGTGAGGGCAAGTCCCCCTCCAGGATCTGGATCACCTTGTTGCGCTCCAGCTCAGGGTCCGGGATCGGCACCGCTGACATCAGCGCCTTGGTGTAGGGATGCAGCGGATTGGCAAAGATCTCCTTGCGGGTCCCCAGCTCGACGGCGTTGCCCAGATACATCACCAGCACCCGATCGGAGATGTGTTTGACCACCGACAGATCGTGGGCGATGAAGATGAGCGACAGCCCCATCTCCTTTTGCAGGGATTTGAGCAGGTTGACCACCTGCGCCTGAATGGAGACGTCAAGCGCCGACACCGGCTCGTCGCAGATGATCATCTTGGGCTCGAGGATCAGCGCCCGGGCAATCCCGATCCGCTGGCACTGGCCACCGGAGAACTCGTGCGGATAGCGGTTGACCAGGTTGGGCAAGAGCCCCACCTTACTCATCATGGCGCGCACCTTCTCCTTCACCTCTTCCCGTGGCAGGTTGGGATAGAAGGTGATGAGCGGCTCGGCGATGATGTCGCCGATGGTCATGCGCGGGTTCAGAGAAGCCAGCGGGTCCTGGAAGATCATCTGGATCTCTTTGCGCTTCTCGCGCAGGGCATTCTGATCGAGCTTGGTGAGATCGTCACCCAGCCACACCACCTTGCCATCGGTGGCCGGTACCAGACCGATGATGGCGCGGGCAAAGGTCGATTTGCCGCAGCCGGACTCCCCCACCACACCGAGGGTTTCCCCCTCATAGAGACGCAAGGTCACGCCATCGACCGCCTTGAGGTCGGACGGTTTGGCCCAGGGCCACGCCTTGCCACTCTTGATACTGAAGTGGACCTTGAGGTCAGACACTTCCAACAGCAATTTCTTATCGGCACCCATTTAGTTGGCCCCCTTGTTCATGGCATCCGAAACCCAGTGACAGGCTCGCTCCCGACCGTCGTTGAAGGGGGTCAGGATCGGTGACTGCTGGCCGCAAATCTCGCTGACCCGGTGGCAACGCTCCTGGAAGGGGCAACCGGTGGGCAGACGCAGCAGGTTGGGCGGATTGCCCGGGATGGTGGGCAGCACTTCCCCTTCGGTATCGAGGCGGGGAATGGCGCGCAGCAAGCCTTCGGTGTAGGGGTGGCTCGGGCGATAAAAGATATCGTCTACCTTGCCGTACTCCATGGTACGACCGGCATACATCACCAGCACCTTGTTGCAGATACCGGCGACCACGCCGAGGTCGTGGGTGATCATGATGATGGCGGTGTTGAACTCGCGCTTGAGCTCGTTCATCAGGGTCATGATCTGGGCCTGTACGGTCACGTCAAGCGCGGTGGTCGGCTCGTCGGCGATCAGCAGTTGCGGCCGGCAGAGCAGCGCCATGGCGATCATCACCCGCTGACGCATGCCGCCGGAGAACTCGTGGGGATACATGCCCATCCGTTTGCGTGCTTCGGGAATTTTGACCGCATCGAGCATCCGTACCGACTCTTCGAATGCTTCCGCCTTGCTGACGCCCTTATGCAACATCAGCACTTCCATCAGCTGATCCTGCACCTTCATGTAGGGGTTGAGCGAGGTCATGGGGTCCTGGAAGATCATGGCGATCTTCTCGGAGCGGATCTTGTTGAGCTTGGACTCCGGCAGGTTGAGGATTTCCTCCCCCTGAAACTTGGCGGAACCGGTAATAATGCCGTTCTTGGCCAGCAGCCCCATGATGGCAAAGGCCGTCTGGGATTTACCGGAGCCGGACTCGCCGACGATCCCCAGGGTTTCACCCGCAGAGAGAGAAAAATTGAGGTCGTTGACCGCCACCACATTGCCATCCGGGGTCTTGAACTCGACCCGCAGATCTTTCACATCCAGTAACTTCATATAAAAACTCCTTATCGATCTTTCGTGATGCTTTCCTGTCGACCCGATGCTCGATTAACGATCTTTCGGATCGAGGGCGTCACGCAGACCATCCCCGAGGAAGTTGAAGCAAAACAGGGTCACCACCATAAAACCGGCGGGGAACAGCAGTTGCCAGATGGCCACTTCCATCGACTTGGAGCCTTCATCCAGCAGGGCACCCCAGCTGGTCATCGGTTCCTGAACCCCAAGGCCCAGGAAACTCAGGAAGGATTCAAACATGATCATCCCCGGCACCAGCAAGGTGGCGTAAACGGCCACGATACCGAGTACGTTCGGTACGATGTGACGGGTGATGATCTTCCACTTGGAGACGCCACAGACGTGGGCCGCCTCGATAAACTCCTTGCTCTTGAGGCTGAGAGTCTGGCCGCGCACGATACGCGCCATGTCGAGCCAGCTCACCGCCCCGATAGCGATAAAGATGAGTGCCAGATTGCGGCCAAAGAAGGTGACCAGCATGATGACAAAGAACATGAAGGGGAAGGCGTTGAGGATCTCCAGTACCCGCATCATCAGGCTGTCGACCCGCCCGCCGATAAAGCCGGAGGCCGCGCCATACAGGGTGCCGATGATGACCGCCACCATGGCGCCCATGATGCCGACCATCAGGGAAATCCGGCCACCCAGCAGAGTGCGCACGAACAGATCGCGCCCCAGGCTGTCGGTACCGAAGTAGTGACCCACTTCCATATCGGGCGGCGACTGCATGGCGCCCCAGTCCGGATCGTCAAAGGTGTATTGGGACAGATGGGGGCCAAAGATGACCGCCAGACCGATGATGGTCAGAATGATCAGGCTGGTCAGGGCCGCCTTGTTGCGCAGGAAACGGCGACGGGCATCCTTCCACAGGGAGCGCCCCTCCACCACCTCGACCTTTTGCGCGAACGCCTCGACGGCATCGCGTTTTTCAGTTGAAACAACCATGATGAACTCCCGAATTAGTAACGGATCTTGGGATCGATAAAGGCGTAGAGAATATCGACCACAGCGTTAAAGGTGATGGTAAGGGCGCCGACCAGAATGGTCAGACCGAGCACCATGGAGTAATCACGGTTAAGGGCACCGTTGACGAACAGCTGACCGATCCCCGGCAGACCGAAGATGGTCTCGATCACCACCGAACCTGTGATGATGCCGACAAAGGCCGGGCCCAGATATGAGACCACCGGCAGCATGGCCGGACGCAGCGCGTGTTTCAGGATGATGTGGCGCAGCGGCAAGCCCTTGGCACGAGCGGTCCGGATGAAGTTGGAGTTCATGGTCTCGATCATGCTGCCCCGCATGATCCGCGAGATGGCGGAGATGTAGTACATCATCATGCCGAACACCGGCAGCACCATAAACTGGATGCCACCACCCTGCCAGCCACCGGCAGGGAACCAACCCAGATGAATACTGAAAAACAGCACCAGCAAGGGCGCCAGCACAAAGCCCGGGATCACCACCCCGGCCATGGCCGACGACATCAGCAGATAGTCGATGATGGTGTTCTGTTTCAGTGCCGCTATGGTGCCGAAAGTGACCCCCAGCAGCACGGCGAAGAAGAAGGCCGTGGTCCCGATCTTGGCGGAAACAGGCAGCGCCTGGCTCACCAGATCATTGACGGTGAAATCCTTGTATTTGAAAGAGGGGCCCAAATCACCCTGCACCAGGTTGCCCAGGTAGGTGAGATATTGCATGCCAATGGGTTTGTCGAGCCCATATTTGGCCTCGATGTTGGCGATGACTTCGGGGGGCAGTGAACGCTCGCTGGTAAAGGGGTTACCCGGGGCGAAACGCATCATGAAGAAAGATACGGTGATCAAGACCAGCAGAGTCGGGATCGCTTCCAATAGCCGTTTAAAAATGAATTTCAACATAGACATTTCCTGTCCTGTACTGCTTCCAAAGGGTCGCGGTTGTAATAAAGGCCCACCGTCTGGCGGGCCCTGCTTGTTATGCGACTTGTTGCTTTAAATCAGTGAGCAATGATGTACATATCTTTGCTGTAGAGGTTATCCAGCGGGTTGCTTGGGTAACCCCCAACATAAGCTTTGACCATCCGAGGTTGAACATATTGGTATATCGGGATGATCGGCATGTCCTTGGCCAGGATCTCTTCCGCCTGGACATAGAGTTTGTTGCGAGCGTCCGCATCAACCTGATCACGAGAGTCGGTCATCAACTTGTCAAACGCTGGATTGGAGTACTTGCCATCGTTGTTGCCGTGAGTGGTCTGCATCAGATCCAGCATGGATGAGGCTTCGTTGTAGTCGGCGCTCCAGCCGGCACGACCCACGTCAAACTGGCCCTGCTTCTTGGTTTCCAGGTAAGTTTTCCACTCCTGGTTCACTAAACTGACCTCTGCACCCAGTTTTTTCCACATGGAAGCAACGGCCACAGCCACTTTCTTGTGGTTGTCATCGGTGTTGTAGAGCAGCTCGAACTTCAACGGCTTGCTGGCATCGAAACCTGCCTCTTCAAGCAGCGCCTTGGCCTTGGCATCACGCTCGGCCTGGGTCATTTTTGACCACTCTGGGGCAACCGGTTTAAAACCATCGACATAGTCAGGCGTCAACCCATATGCGGGTTTTTGCCCTTGCCCCATGACTTTATCTGCAATCACGTCACGATTGACCGCATAAGAAAGAGCAGTTCGCACTCGCACGTCATCAAACGGCTTTTTCTTGATGTTGAACTGGTAGTAATAAGTAGAAACCAGACCTTCAACCTTCAAATCAGCCGGGTAATCTTTCTTGAGTTGCTTGAAACGTTCGATAGGCACGTTCCATGTCATATCAATTTCACCAGCCAAGAAGCGATTTAGCTCCGCGTTGGTGGACTGAATCGGAAGATAGGTAACCTTGTTGATCACCGTTTTCGCATCATTCCAGTAGTTTTTATTACGCTCCAAGCCAATTCGCTCATTAACAACCCACTCCTTCAATACGTAGGCACCATTACCTACCATATTGCCCGGCTGGGTCCATTTTTCACCATACTTCTCGATGACCTTCTTCGGTACCGGGTAGGTGGTGGTGTGAGAGAGCATGGTTACGAAATAAGGGATAGCCTTCTCGAGCTGCACTTCGAAGGTGTAGTCGTCGGTCGCCTTCACGCCCAGCGTATCAGCCGGCTTCTTGCCAGCAATGATCTCTGTAGCATTGGCAATAGTTGGCATCTCCAGATACCAGGAGTAAGGAGAGGCTGTCTTGGGGTCAACTGCACGCTGGAAGGCATATACAAAATCATGTGCGGTGACAGGTTCACCGTTGGACCACTTGGCATCTTTGCGCAGGTGGAAGACGTAGTGCTTGTTATCCTTGGTTTCCCAAGACTCTGCGACACCAGGAACAACTTCCCCTTTCGAACCGGATGTCACGAGACCTTCAAAGAGGTCGCGCAAAATTGCAGACTCAGGCGTTCCTTCAACTTTCTGTGGGTCCAAGGTCGCAGGCTCGGAACCGTTGCCTTTTACCAGTTGCTGGACTTCAGCCAGCTTGGTTCCCGCCGGGACATCGGCAGCCTGAGCCACATTGACGCCACCAAACAGTGCAGCCACCAGCAATGTGTTAATCATTGTTTTTTTATGAGTCATTTCCCTACTCCAACAAGAACATTCCATGCGTTTTTAAAGTGACGGGGTTAAAACCCGCTCCCAGCATAATTCCCTGCCAATTCCGATAATGCAACAGATATTGTCAGGGTAATCGTCATTTTCTGGTCAAAAAATCAGCTGAGGTGCGCTTTTTCAGTATTAAAACACCAACAAAACGCTCATTTTTCACACAAACGACCGATTCTAGAAAAGACCGGGCAAAAAGCAACCAATAAAAAGCCGGTCACGAGGACCGGCTTTCATAAAGCGGAGCTGGCTCACATCAGGCTGGGGAAAACCCCCTTGATACCGGCCACCATGATCTCGATACCCAGCGACATCATGATAAGACCCATGATACGGGTCACCACGTTGATGCCGGTGTTGCCCATGATCTTGAACAGCAGCGGCGCGGCGCGGAAGATGAGCCAAGAGCAGAAGGAGAAGACCACGACAACCACTGACATGCCGAGCAGCTGCTGCCAGTGGCTCTGGCTGGCATAGACAATCACCGAGGAGATGGCACCGGGGCCCGCCATCAGCGGCAGCGCCAGCGGTACCACGGCGATAGACTCGCGCACTGCCAGTTCGCCCTTTTCCTGTTTGTTGTGCTTCACCTCGCCCAGCTTGCCCTGCAGCATCGACCAGGCAATCAAGGTAATCAGCGACCCACCGGCGATCCGGAACGACGCCAGCGAGATGCCAAACCCATCGAGGATCAGCTGCCCCATATACATGGAGACCAGCAGGATCACCATCACCGCGATATTGGCGGTGGTATTGGTTTTCATCCGCTCGGCCTGGGTATGGTGGCTGGTCAGACTGACAAACACCGGCAACAAACCAAGCGGGTTGATAATTGCGAACAAACCGACAAAAAACTTCAGATACAACGAGACGTCAATTGCTGCCATAGGCGCCTTCCAATAGAGTTTCGGGCCCAGCGGGCCAGTCCATTAATTTCGTGCGTAAATTTACATCATAGCCAGAGCGGGCACCAATCAAATAATCTCACCATTTTGAGGGTTTTTTAGTTAGTTCATCTAATGCATCCGCGCTAACTGGCATAAACCGATGCCAAAAGCCCTTTCTACCGCCCGACACGCGTTAGAAAAGTGAGCGCAAACCTGCTTAATCATAACCGGAGAGTACGACGATGACTGACCGAATGACCAAGCGACTCGAGAGGATCCAGGCTTTGCCTTCCCACTATTTCAGGCCAGACATCACTTCATTGACTCGGCAAGAGAGCCACAATGCAAAAACCGGGAAAGGGGGCAGAAATGGCCCCCTTGGGGAATAAAGCGGATTAGTCATGGATTAAAACAACAATCATTTTTGCAACAAACGCTGGAATAAAGTGCGTTTGTCGGTGATTTTGAAACCAATTCACTCATATTTGCTAACCTATACCGCCAAAATAGCTCTGTAATACTATGGCCGAGTGCAATTAACCACTTGATAAATGTGGTTTATTACTCTGCATTAACAAGTCTCTCACCTTTCCCTTTGATGCACATTCCGATAACATCAGTCAAACAAGGATTGTGAAATAAAATTTCTTTTGTTCTTTTGTTACACATGATCCAGATCAAGTTTTTCTGAGTCAGCCCCGCTCTATAATCGACTCAGAAAGCGATTTAGTAAGGCATGTGAAAAAGCTGTTGCAACGATACCGTCTTGACAGGGCGACTATAATTGCCGGGCATTGCCAACGTCTTACTAAACAGTTTTCAAATAATCAGGAGATAAACATGGCAGTAACCAATTTGGCTGAACTGGATGCACTGGTCGCCCGCGTTAAGGAAGCCCAGCGTGAATTCGCCAGCTTCTCTCAAGAGCAGGTAGACAAGATCTTCCGTGCCGCCGCCCTGGCCGCCAACAACGCCCGTATCCCCCTGGCCCAGATGGCCGTGGAAGAATCCGGTATGGGTATCATCGAAGACAAGGTTATCAAGAACCACTTCGCCTCCGAATACATCTACAACAAGTACAAAGACGAGAAGACCTGCGGCATTCTGAGCGAAGATGATCAGATGGGTACCATCACCATCGCCGAGCCGGTAGGTATCATCTGTGGTATCGTTCCGACCACCAACCCGACCTCCACTGCGATCTTCAAATCCATGATCGCGCTCAAGACCCGCAACGCCATCATCTTCTCCCCGCACCCCCGCGCCAAGAACTCCACCAATACCGCTGCCAAGCTGGTACTGGATGCCGCTGTTGCCGCCGGTGCGCCGAAAGACATCATCGGCTGGATCGACCAACCGTCTGTTGAGCTCTCCAACGCCCTGATGAAGCACGAAGACATCAACCTGATCCTGGCCACCGGTGGCCCGGGCATGGTGAAAGCAGCCTACTCTTCCGGTAAGCCTGCTATCGGTGTCGGTGCCGGTAACGTGCCTATCGTTATCGACGAAACCGCCGATGTTAAGCGTGCCGTTGCCTCCATCCTGATGTCCAAGACTTTCGATAACGGCGTGGTCTGTGCTTCCGAGCAGGCAGTCATCGTTGTTGATGCCATCTACGACCAGGTTAAAGAGCGCTTTGCATCCCACAAGGGCCATGTGCTCTCCAAAGAAGATGCTGACAAGGTACGTAAAGTCATCCTGATCAACGGTGCCCTGAACGCCAACATCGTTGGCCAGCCAGCCACCAAGATTGCCGAGATGGCAGGCGTGACTGTACCGGCTGATACCAAGATCCTGATTGGTGAAGGCGTCAAGCTGTGTGCAGAAGATGAGTTTGCTCACGAGAAATTGTCCCCGCTGCTCGGTATGTTCCGTGCAAGCAGCTTCGAAAACGCCGTTGATATGGCCTGTGACATGGTCAACATCGGTGGTATCGGCCACACCTCAGGTCTGTACACCGACCAGGACCGCAACGCTGACCGCATCAAGTACTTCGGCGACAAGATGAAGACCGCGCGTATCCTGATCAACACTCCGTCTACCCAAGGCGGTATCGGTGACCTGTACAACTTCGCAATGGCTCCGTCCCTGACCCTGGGTTGCGGCTCCTGGAGCGGTAACTCCATCTCCGAAAACGTGGGTCCGAAGCACCTGATCAACAAGAAGACAGTCGCAAAACGGGCAGAAAACATGCTGTGGCACAAACTTCCGAAATCCATCTACTTCCGTCGTGGTTCCCTGCCGATCGCTCTGAGCGACCTGGAAGGTAAAAAGCGTGCCATGGTCGTAACTGACCGCTTCCTGTTCAACAACGGCTACGCCGATGAACTGGTCAGCCTGCTGAAAGCACAGAATATGGAAGTGGAAGTGTTCTACGAAGTAGAAGCTGACCCGACCCTGGCTGTGGTTCGCAAGGGTGCCGAGATGGCCAACTCCTTCAAACCGGACGTTATCCTGGCGCTGGGCGGTGGTTCACCGATGGATGCAGCCAAGATCATGTGGGTGATGTACGAGCACCCGAACACTGCGTTCGAAGATCTGGCCATGCGCTTCATGGACATCCGCAAGCGTATCTACAAATTCCCGAAAATGGGCGTGAAGGCCGAACTGGTCTGTATCACCACCACTTCCGGTACCGGCTCTGAAGTCACTCCGTTTGCGGTAGTAACCGATGAAGTGTCTGGTCAGAAGTATCCGCTGGCTGACTACGAGCTGACCCCGAACATGGCCATCGTTGATGCCAACCTGGTCATGGGCATGCCGAAGTCCCTGTGTGCCTTCGGTGGTATCGATGCCGTGACTCACGCCATGGAAGCCTATGTTTCCGTACTGGCTAACGAGTACTCCGACGGTCAGGCGCTGCAAGCCCTGAAAATGCTGAAAGAGTACCTGCCGTCCAGCTACCAGAACGGTGCCAACGACCCGATCGCTCGTGAGAAGGTGCACAATGCAGCCACCATCGCCGGTATCGCGTTCGCCAACGCCTTCCTGGGTGTGTGCCACTCCATGGCTCACAAACTGGGTGCCGAGTTCCACATTCCGCACGGTCTGGCTAACGCCCTGCTGATCAGCAACGTCATCCGCTACAACGCGAACGACAACCCGACCAAGCAGACTGCGTTCTCCCAGTACGACCGCCCGCAGGCTCGTCGTCGTTACGCCGAAGTCGCTGACCACCTGGGTCTGACTGCTGCCGGTGACCGCACCGCCGCCAAGATCGAGAAGCTGCTGACCTGGCTGGACGAGCTGAAGGCTACCCTGGGTATCCCGGCCTCTATCCGCGAAGCTGGCGTGACTGAAGCTGACTTCCTGGCCAAGGTTGACCAGCTGGCTATCGAAGCTTTCGATGACCAGTGCACCGGCGCCAACCCGCGCTACCCGCTGATCAGCGAGCTGAAGCAGGTTCTGCTGGACTCCTACTACGGTCGTCCGTTCACCGAAGCCGCTCCGGTAACTGCTGCCCCGGTTGAAGCCAAGGTTGAAGGCAAGAAGAAATCCAAGGCCTGATAACCAGTCCTGAGATAACAAGCCCGCGCACTGCGCGGGCTTTTTTTATCTGCCACTTATCACAGAGCTCCTCTCTCTGTAGTGGTCTAATCATCCCGGACACCATTTTAGGTGGTACAGTCGCCACCATGACCTGAGGTGTTCAATGACAAG
>NZ_JAAKTL010000034.1:0-32806 GCF_049174415.1 Aeromonas sp. 601039 | reverse complement strand
GTCCGTTTCACACCTTGTCCCATCGGGTTCTCCATTTATTGGGGGGAAATGTGTAAACCATATTCAGGACGGGACAGTCGGTTGATGCAGCGCCTTTACATCAGGAGAACCTGCATCACGACCGGGTTCGTTGCAATCGCCAGGCTCGCACCGCCAGCACAACCAGAGTGATGGCGGTGAGCGGCAACACAAAACCGGTTAGCGCTGCACTGAACTGACCTTGCAGCGGACTGGATGTGGCGTGGAGGATCAGCCAGCAGGTGTAGCCGATGTAGTAGGCCAGAAACAGCGCCCCTTCCCAGCGGGCGATGGTGTAACCGGTAAAGAAGATGGGCAGGCAGGCAAGCGCCACCGCAATCATTACCGGAATATCGAACTGAAGGGCGGTGGCCGACACTTCAAGCCCACCGGGAGTGACGATGGAGGTGAGCCCCAGCACGCAGAGGATATTGAAGATATTGCTACCCACCACGTTCCCCACAGCGATATCCCGCTCCCCGCGCAGGGCTGCGACGATGGAGGTCACCACTTCGGGCAAGGAGGTACCGGCCGCCACTATGGTCAAGCCGATGATCAGATCGCTCACCCCGAAGTAGTGGGCAATCTCAACCGCACTGCCAACCAGCAGACGGGAGCCGAGGATCAGCAGACCCAGACCTGCAGCAATAAAGAGCAGATTGCGCAACCAGTTGCCCGCCGTACTCGCTTCACGGGTACCAAACTCCTGCTCGTACTCCGCCTGCACCGCTTTGTTTTCCCGTCGACTCTGGACAAAGAGAAACCCGGTGTAGGCGATGATGCCGGCAAACAGCAGCGCCCCTTCCAGTGGCGCAATACGGCCATCGTAGCCCAGCAACAACACCAGAAAAGAGACCACTATCATCAAGGGCACGTCGAGACGTACCAGTTGCTGGGAGACGGTCAACGGTACGATCAGTGCCGAAATACCTAAAATAAACAGCACGTTGAAAATATTGCTGCCGACCACGTTCCCCACGGCAATCCCCGCCTGCCCCTCGAGGCCAGACTGGATGCTCACCGCCAGCTCGGGAGCACTGGTCCCAAAGGCCACTATGGTCAATCCCACCACCAGTGGCGATATCCCCATCATGGTGGCGAGGCGAGAGGCGCCCCGCACCAGAGATTCGGCCCCCACCACCAGACACACCAGGCCTACAGCCAACCACACCAGCGTCATCATACGGTCTCATCCTTGCCGTTAGGTTCGTTGAAATAATCACAATAAATCAGATACCTGTGCTCCAGCACAGTCAGACCACGCCATTGTAACGAGGGGTTGGTCCCCTGTCGCGGGCTCTTTTGAGTGCCGTTTATCGTACCACTGGCAGCCCAGTCACCACTCAACCATGCTTGATGCGAGTCTCCCCCGCCACCGACACCACAGAGCGTTTGCCCTTGCGGCTAATCACCAACAGCGCCAGCACGATAAGGGCGATACCGCTCCCCTCCACCGGCCCCGGATTTTCGCCGAGCAGCCACCAGGAGAGCAGCACGCCGGTCACCGGCACCGCCAGAGTGCTAAGGCTGGCAATCCCCGCTGGCAGTTTTTTCAGCACAAACAGCCAGAGACTCCAGGCGATGGCGGTGGCGAAGATGGCGCTATAGGCCAGCGCCCCCATCACGTAGGGCTGCCAGTCGATGGGGCGCTCCGGCACCAGCGCCGCCACCAGCGCCATCACTATGGTTGCGTAGATCATCTGCCAGGTGGTGAGGGACATCAGATCCACCCCGGGATGGCGGGCATACATCCGCTTGGCGATGATGGCGCTGATCCCCCAGCAGATACCGGAGGCAATCCCCAGCAGCGCACTCTTCATGGAATCCAGGTGCAGTTGCCAGGGCTGGATCACCAGCAGCAGCCCGCAGGCGGCCACTCCGACCGCCAGATAGTGCAGCTTGCGCATCCGCTCACCGAGAAAGAGCGCCGCGAAGATCACCACCCAGAACGGCATGGTGTAGCTCAGAATAGCCACCTTGCCCGCCCCGCCGCTGATCAAAGCCCACTGGGCCAACCCCACCATGCCGCAGGTCTGGAACAGGGCGATGGCGAGGGTATAGCGAAACGGAGTGGGTTTGAGATAACGGCGCCCGCGCAGGGCCAATACCAGCAGCAGAACCAGAGATCCGCACAGGCAGCGAAGGGCGGTGAACTCGAAGGCCCCCGCGTAGAGCATCACCTGCTTCATCACGATCCAGCTGTAACTCCAGATGGCGGTGAGCAGGATCAATCCCACCAGCGCCGCCATATTGATCTTTCCACTCATTTGTTTGTTACTCACCTCTTGTCACTCATTGCGCCAGGTCAGCTCTCGGCGTCTTGCCCGCGCTTGAAGGCGGCCATCTTACGCCGCTCATCCTCCGCTGACCATGACTGCCCCAAAATGAACAAGGGGGCCGACGGCCCCCGCAATCACACTCAACCCGAGCTGGAACACCTAGCGGCTGATAAGAGTTCCCGTCTTGCCGGCAATGCCGTCGGCGGCCTTCTCCAGCAAGGTGATCAGGGACTTGCGCCCCGGCAAGGAGGTGGCAAACGAGAGCGCAGCCTCCACCTTGGGCAACATGGATCCTTTGGCAAACTGCCCTTGGGCGATAAAGCTGTTGGCATCGGCCACGCTCAGCTGATCGAGCCACTGCACATCGGGCTTGCCGAAGTTGATGGCAACCTTCTCCACCGCGGTGAGGATGATCAGCATGTCGGCGTCGATAAGCTCCGCCAGCTTGGCACTGGCCCAATCCTTGTCGATCACCGCACTGGCACCGCGCAGGTGATTGCCTTCGCGTAGCACCGGAATGCCGCCGCCACCGACGGTGATCACCACCTGACCGGCGGCCAGCATGGCAGAGACGGTCTCTTTCTCGATGATATCGACGGGTTTAGGGGATGCCACCACCCGGCGATAGCCGCGACCGGCGTCCTCTTTGAGCCGCTCGCCCTTGGCCATCAGCGCCTCGGCTTCCTCCTTGCTGAAGAAGCCACCGATGGGCTTGCTCGGATCATGGAAGGCGGGATCGTTTTTATCCACCTCAACCTGGGTCACCAGGGTGGCGACCGGCTTGTGGATGCCGCGTTCAAGCAGGGCTTCACGCAGGGCATTTTGCAGGTCATAACCGATGTAGCCCTGACTCAGGGCCACGCAGACCGACATGGGCAGATGGGGGGATTTTGGCTCGTGGCGGGCCGCCACCTCGAACGCCTGCTGGATCATCCCAACCTGCGGCCCGTTGCCGTGGGTCACCACCACCTCGTGCCCCTGGGCGATCAGGTCGGCGATGGTGTGCGCCGTGCTCTGCACCGCCTTCATCTGCTCGGGCAGGTTGTTGCCCAGAGCGTTGCCCCCCAGGGCCAGTACGATACGCTGTTTCATCTTGTGCTCTCCGATGATAAGGGTGGGCCGGTGTCATACCGACTCGGTTGTTCTGTCTATCACTGTGCTGATTGCTGTTCTCGGGCCGCGGCTCCCAGCAGCGGATCAAAGGGCGCTCTGGCCAAAAAGCTGCCATGCCCCCGTTGCCCGGTAAATTCGCCGTCGCGAGCGACTATCTCGCCGCGACAGAGGGTCATCCGGATCTGGCCGGGACAGCGCATCCCCTCGTAGGGGCTGTAGTCACCGTTGTCATGCAGCGCGGCGTGACGGATCAGGGTCTCGCCACGGGGATCCATCAGCACCAGATCGGCGTCGGCCCCCGGTTGCAGATTGCCCTTGCGCGGCCAGAGGCCAAACAGGCGCGCCGGATTGGCGCTGGTGAGGGCCACGAAGCGTGACGGCGAGATGCGCCCGCCCAATACCCCGTGGGCAAACAGCAGCAGCATCCGGTTCTCGACGCCCGGCAAGCCGTTGGGGCAGCGGCTGAAATCGCCGCCTGAGAGGGTCATGCGCTGGGCGTGGGAGAAGTTGCAGTGATCGGTCGCCACCGTGTCGATGTCGCCAGCAGCGATACCGACCCACAGCTTGTCCTGCTCGCGGCGTGAGCGCAGCGGCGGGCTGAGCAGATAGTCGACTCCGTTCTCCCGGTAGTAGCAGGAATCATCCAAAAGCAGATATTGCGGGCAGGTCTCCACCCAGACTGGCTGGCCCTGACGGCGCGCCAATTTCAGATACTCCAGCCCCAGTCCGTTGGAGAGGTGGACGATATAGAGCGGGGCATTGCCCGCGAGCCCCGCCAGATTGATCATCCGGGCGATCGCCTCCGCCTCGCACTCCAGCGGGCGGCTTTGCGCGTGATACCAGGGCTCATGATGGCCAGCGGCGAGCAGTGCCGCACGGCGCGCCGCGATGGCGGCATCGTTCTCGGGATGGACGGTGGCAAGCGCCCCCACCTCTTTGAGGCGGGCCAGGGCACGCAGCACGTCATGGTCCCCCAGCTTGTACTGGTAGGTGAGATAGAGCTTGAAGCTGCTGATCCCCTCCTCCTGCACCATGGCGGCCATCTCATTAAGGATGTCGTCATCCACATGCTGGATCACGCCGTGAAAGCTGTAGTCGATCACCGCCTGATCGGCGGCGTAGTCGTGATAGCGGGCCAGCTGGTGATGCAGGTTGCACCCCGCCGGACCAAATCCCATATGATCGACGATGGTAGTAGTGCCACCACAGGCGGCGGCACGGGTACCGCTGAAAAAATCATCGCAACTGCGGGCAATGCCCACATCGATGTTGAAGTGGGTATGGACGTCGATGCCACCCGGCATCACATAGCAGCCGCTGGCATCGATCAGCTCGGTTTCGCCATCGGGCTGGATATCGGCGGCACGGGCGCGGATCACCCCGTTTTCTATCAGCAGATCCTGACGATATTCACTCTGCGCATCGACCAGCACACCCTTTTTGATCAGCCGTTTCATCCCCACCACCTCGAACATCACTTCAAACAGCAAGGCCCCGCCTCAATGGAGACGGGGCACTTTTAACAGCTGGGCGGCGATGGCAGTCACCACCCGGCAGACCCCTTACTTGTCCAGCTCGGCCAGATAGAGCATGGGGATCACGGCGTACATGGCGGCGCACTTGACCAGATGCTCTTTCCAGGTCTTCTCGTTCGGCGCGTGGGCTTCCGGCTCTTTACCCGGGCCAAAACCGATGACCGGAATACCGTGACGACCCATGATGGAGACCCCGTTGGTCGAGAAGGTCCACTTGTCCACCACCGGCTCCTTGTTGAACAGCTCGCGATAGGCCTTGGAGAGGGTTTTGACGGTGATGTGATCCTCTTCCACCTTCCAGGTCGGGAAGTAGCACTCGGTCGGGTAGACCAGACCGGTATAGGCCGGACGGTCGTACTGATACATGGAGACCTCGGCTCCGGCGGCTTGCACCGCAGGCAGGGCGCGGATCTCGTCCAGCGCACCTTGCCAGCTCTCGCCCCAGGTCAGACGACGGTCGATGGAGACGGCGCAGCTGTCCGCCACGGCGCAGCGGCTTGGCGAAGTGAAGAAGATCTCGGAGACGGTCAGGGTACCCTTGCCGAGGAAGTCATCGCTGCCAAGGTTGTGGCTCAGCTCCTGCAGCTCGCCAAGAATGGGGCCCATCTTGAAGATGGCGTTGTCACCGCGCTCCGGCGCGGAGCCGTGGCAGCTGACCCCCTGCACCTCCACCCGGATCTCCATGCGGCCGCGTTGGCCACGGTAGATCTGGCAGTCGGTGGGCTCGGTACTGACCACAAACTCGGGGCGGATCTTGCTCTGCTCGATGATGTACTGCCAGCAGAGGCCATCGCAATCCTCTTCCTGCACGGTACCGGTCACCAGCAGGGTGTACTGATCTTCCAGCCCCAGATCCTTGATGATCTTGCCCGCGTAAACCATGGAGGCCATGCCCCCTTCCTGATCGGAGGCGCCGCGGCCACCGATGATCTCGTGATCTTCCATCCCCTCATAGGGGTCGAAGGTCCAGTTGGCGCGGTTGCCGACACCGACGGTATCGATGTGGGCATCCATGGCGATCAGGTGCGGGCCGTGGCCGATATAACCCAGCACGTTACCCATGGGGTCAATCTCGACCTTGTCGAAACCAACCTTCTCCATCTCCTGCTTGATGCGCAGCACGACGCGCTCTTCATCGCAGCTCTCGCTCGGGATGGCGATCATATCGCGCAGGAACTGACTCATCTCGGCCTTGTACTGGTAGGCCTTCTCCAACACCATTTCAAACGGAATTTGCTTGCTCATTGTGATTCTCCATAACAACTGAGAGTGCGCGGCCTGTTCGTCGGCAGCGCCCTGTGCCCGTTACCGCACCCCGTTGGCGAGGCGCGATCAATGCTTCAATCCGTGTCTCTGCTCTCGCAGAGATTACTCACAGCCGGGGTTAATCGCAGGCAGGATGCTTGCCTTCCCACACCACTTCCCGGTAGTGGGTCACATCGGTGTCCCCTTCGGTGTTGATGATCAGCACCACGGAGTCGCGACTTAGCCCGAGGCGCGCCATCAGCGCCGCGCGATCCGGGTGGTGACGTACTGCCGCCAGCACGCCGGTACCGACCGAGCCGGACTCACCGGAGATGATGCGCGGATCATTGCCAAGGGGGTTGCCGAGCACTCTCATGCCCAATGCCGACACCTTGTCGTGACAGGAGATGAACTGGGTGGTGCAGCTTCTGAGCAGCGGCCAGCCGAGCGGATTGGGTTCACCGCAGGCGAGACCGGCCATGATGGTGCGCATGTCGCCCCCCACGTTGACCATCTCCCCCGCCACGCCGGAGCGGTAGATGCAGTCGGCCTGATCCGGTTCGACCACGATACTGTGCAGGTTTTTCGCCCCGAAGCAGTCCACCAGATAACCGAGCACACCGCCCGCCAGCGCACCAACGCCAGCCTGCAGCAACACGTGGGTCGGCTGCTTGATGCCCATGGCCTGCATCTGCTCGACCGCTTCGTCGGCCAGGGTGGAGTAACCCTGCATGATCCAGGTCGGGATCTTGGTGTAGCCCTCCCAGGCGGTGTCCTGCACTATGTGCCAGCCGCGCTCTTCGGCCATCTTCATGGTTAGGCGCACGGTGTCGTCATAGTTCATGTCGGTGACGATGCACTCGGCACCGAGATTGAGGATGTGGTCAACCCGCTCCTGGGCCGAGCCCTTGGGCATGTAGACCACCGCATGCTGACCCACCTGTTTGGCGGCCCAGGCAACGCCACGACCGTGGTTGCCATCTGTGGTGGTGGCGAATGTCATCGGCTCCTTGATGGTGCGTTTGATGAGATCGAAGGAGAAATCCTCGATGGCCACCCCGTACTTTTCACAGAGCAGGTTGGCGATGGCATAAACGCCACCCAGCATCTTGAAGGCGTTGAGGCCAAAGCGCTTTGACTCGTCCTTGACCAATATATTTTTCACCCCGATATAGGCGGCCAGATCTTTCAGGTCGCACAATGGGGTCGGTTCATAACCGGCCAGTTTTTTATGAAAAGCGCGAGCCTTTTGTGCTTCGGCGCGAGAAAACAGCGGAGATGGCTCGGCGGTAAAAAAGCGGTTATCGGCAATATCCATCTTCAGCGAAAATTGGGACATGCTTACCTCACTAGGCGTTACCTGACAAAGAGCTGCCTCGCCGGGAGATCCGTTATTCAGATACCACGGGGAGAAAACTCGAAATAATGGATTCGACAGCGTGGGCAGGATGAATATTCACCCTGCCCTACCGTTATTTATTTCACCCGCTTTTGCGCCTCTTTAATCAGATTTTCCAGAGTTTCTGCCGGGGCGGAAAATTTACGGGCCATGATCATGGCGGCGATAATATAGGGCTTCCAGCTCGCCTCTTTGTAAGTGGCGATACGGTATTTCTCGAATACCCCTTCGGTCACTTCGCCCTCTTTGCAGGAGACGCCGGAAATATCGGCCGGCAGGCAGTGCATATAGAGCGCCTCGCCCCCCTTGGTGAGCTTCATCATCTCCTCAGTGCAGTGCCAATCCTTGTGCTTGGCGTTCTGCTCAAGGCAGTGTTTCTCCAGCTCTTTGAGGCCGGCGTGATCATTGGCGCGCAGCAACTCGGTGCGCTGCTCCATCACCTTGTAGGGGGCCCAGGACTTGGGATAGACGATATCCGCATCCTTGAAAGCCTCTTCCATGGAGGTGACCTGACGGAAGCTGCCGCCGGAGGCCTTGGCGTTCTCTTTGGCCACTTCGATCACGTCCGGGATCAGGTCATACCCTTCCGGGTGGGCCAGGGTCACGTCCATACCGAAACGGGTCATCAGACCAATGATGCCCTGGGGCACGGAGAGCGGCTTGCCGTAGCTGGGGGAGTAGGCCCAGGTCATCGCAATCTTCTTGCCCTTGAGGCTCTCCAGACTACCGAAGTGCTCCTGTAACCAGGCGAGATCAGCCATCGACTGGGTCGGGTGATCAATGTCGCACTGCAGGTTGACCAGCGCCGGACGCTGGGGCAGCACTCCCTTCTCGAACCCTTCATCCAGTGCGGCGCCCACTTCGCGCATATAGGCGTTGCCGGCACCGAGGAACATGTCGTCACGGATCCCGATGGCATCGGCGCAGAAGGAGATCATGTTGGCGGTTTCACGGACGGTCTCACCGTGGGCGATCTGGGATTTGCCCTCATCCAGATCCTGCTGGGCCAGACCGAGCAGGTTCAATGCAGAGGCATAAGAGAAGCGGGTTCGGGTGGAGTTATCGCGGAAAACCGAGATACCGAGCCCGCTGTTAAACAGTTTGGTGCAGATATTTTCGGCGCGCAGGGTCTTGAGTGATTCGGCCAGTTTCAATACCAGCTCCAGCTCCTGAGGCGTTTGCTCCCAGGTCAGCAGAAAATCTTTTTCATGCAGGTTGGATTTGAGTGCC
This sequence comes from Aeromonas sp. 601039, assembly GCF_049174415.1. Classification (NCBI taxonomy): domain Bacteria; kingdom Pseudomonadati; phylum Pseudomonadota; class Gammaproteobacteria; order Aeromonadales; family Aeromonadaceae; genus Aeromonas; species Aeromonas sp. 601039. The sequence goes on along the minus strand of NZ_JAAKTL010000034.1, from coordinate 23,987 downwards.
CTGATCTCTTTGATTAATTCGTTAACTGCTTTCATCGTTCGCCCCAATCATTGGATGAGATATGGATAGCTCCCCTTTCACTCACGATGTCACCAGCATCCCGGTTGTGGGTGAGCGCGTCGGTTAGCGTCGATATGAGGCAATCAATAACCGTGCCAAACCAATAAAATGCAGGCAGATATTAATAAATGGCGAAAGTGTGTGATGCCACCCACAAAATCAGCGGTTATTTCAGCGGTTTACTCCATAAAAGGATGGATAGGGTGGCCAAGCGATAAAATAGCAAGGTGATAATAATCAGAGGCAATATCCCTGCGCCGGTGAGAATTATCATCAAAGGTCAGTTTCAAGGGCTGAAATGATATCAGCGGGGCTGTCGTTATCATTATGATAATGCCCGCAACACCTTTTCTCTTGGAATGATCTCTCCAGCGTTGACACTGCTGCTATCTCGTCTCCCCTGCACTCCCCGCTCGTATCGCCTCTCGCCTTATCTTCCGGCCACATCGCTGGGCGCGGTTGTTGGCCCAAGGTGCTAACGTGAATACGCCAACTGCGCATATGTCTCGGATGCTCAGGAGAGGCCGACGTTCACGACCGCAACTGCGCGGATGAACCTGCATGACTTACATCTTTGAGGGATTATCTATGTCCAAGAATGCTGCACTGCTCATCACCCTGACCCTGCTCGGTATCACCCCTGCCCACGCCATCAGTGCCAAATATGCCGAGCAACTGGAGCGATCCGGCTGCACCCAGGTCACCGAGGCGCAAGGCTGTGACATTCACAAAACCAAAGCGGAAAATGCCAAGGCGGGATTTGGCACGGCCGCCCCGGCCACGGAGGGCGGTCTGAATCTGAGCTATGAGCAGAAGCTGGAGCGCTCAGGCTGCACTCAGGTGAGCGAGCTCAATGGCTGCGATATCAACAAAACCAAGGCTGAGAACGCGGCAGCCGGTGTTGGCAATACTCCGGCCGCGGCAACCAGCGACAGCCCCTATGCGGGCAACTGGATCGCCACCTTCCCCCAAACCGGCGCCATCGTGGCCAATATCCGCATCGATGGCAAGGATCAGGTGTGGGTCAACGACAAGAAGGTCAATGCCAAGAAATCCGATGGCGCGCTAGTGTTCAAGGATGGCATGGTCATCTACACCATTCAGGGTGATCGCCGCATCAAGGGTGAAGACGGCTGGGTCGATAATGATGCCGGCACCAAGGGGCCCATCAACGCCAAGTAAACAGCTGACCACGAAATGACGGGGAGCGCGGGCTCCCCGTTTCACACCTGATTGCCCATCGCGTCCAATGACCAGCTCCGCCAGTGAGGGGCCAGAATCAATACCTCCTGCTCCAGCCAAGTCCCGTCTGTGATCAGTTTCTCGAGCCAGGGAACGTCTGCCGGCGAGCCATGATCATCGACCTGATCAGCCTGCGTCGTCACACGCCAGGGCACCTTGCCACTGTCCGTCGCAAAGGTGCGTACCGGACGGGCATAGTGATCCAGATAAGGTTGCAGCTCACAGGGAAGCCAGAGCATGGCCGGTCGATTTAGCTCGCGCGCCAGCTCGATGGCAATATCGATACCCCGTTGATCGAGATCGCCAAAATGGGCCCACTGCACGCCCGCAGGCAGCAGCGGGATCAGCTGTTTGGCCAGGGTGGTATTGCGACCGGGGGCAAAGAGCAGCAGTTGCCCGGGTTGCAGCGGGTAGTCGACAAAGGCCCCCTTGTTCTCCACCGTAATGACCCGATCCCCTTGCCAGCCGATGGCCGCCAGCGTGCCCAGAGTCCGCTCCGGCAACGCTAATTCCCCCAGCAGCGCCATCATTGCCGTCATATCGTGCTGCTGACCCTGCCGATCGACCAGTGAGAGCGGTTCGAGGGTTCGGATGCGGATCACCTCATCCTGCGTGAGCGACAAGTTCGCAAGCTGTGGCGCTGCAAGGGGTGCTGACCGCGAATGCTTGCTGTCCCCATGCCAGAGGGCATAAAAGCAGGCCTGATTGAGCCGTGCAGGTAAACTCACTCCCATTCGTTGCAGCTGCTCCCCCTTGTCCGGTTCGGGGGGCGCTGCCCGTGCCAGTTGTCCGGTCAGATAAGTCCGCCCCGCGTCGGTCAACACATAATGAGCACCTCGGCCAACCGGTTTGATCCCGCCCACCGCCTGCAACAGCTCCTTCAGCTCCCTACCATGCCGACTCTCAAGAGAGCAGCCCTTCTCGTTCTGGCTATCGAGCAACCGTGCACACAAATCCTGTACCCGCACCTCATCAAACAGCGACATCCTTACCTCTCCATGTGGCTTCATATGACGAAGTAGAGGTGATTTTCCCTGTCATTACCGTGACCGGCTTCGCAAGCGGTTCTTATCAGCCCCGCCATGCATGGCCCGTTACTGGTAAACCCGCTACAAAGGGAGCAAGCTGGTTTGATATAGAGATACGCTGCGCTCTTCGCGGCACGACAACGCGATACCCGCTTCCACAAGGGCTTGCCATGACCGACGCCACAGACCCATCGCCATCCTCTTCTTGGCATCTTTCGGATATCCGCGAACTGGCGCACCTGCTGACTCTGGCGCTGCCCGCCGCGGTAGAGATCACCGAAGCAGTGCATCAGGCGGTACTGAGCGGTATGGGGCTCAAGGGACGGGATGAGGGAAAAACAGCCGGGATCACCGGGCTGGTCTACAAGGGGGTACATGGTGCCGCCAACACCCTGGGCAGCGGCATCAACGAACTGCTCAGCCGCCTGCCAGCCACACCGCCGCCCCACCAGATCCCCGAAACCCCGAAACGCGCGGCCCTGATCGCCACGCTCAACGGCGTGTTGGGGGACAAGCTGGTCGAGCACCACAATGCTCTCGCCACCCCCATGATCCTGCGCTATCAGGGCAAGCCCCTCGATTGGCAAGCGATGCCAAAGGATCTACCCCGCGAGGGACGGGTGCTGCTGATGATCCATGGCCTCTGCATGAACGATCTGCAGTGGAAGACCGAGCATCAAGGCAAACCGGTCAATCACGGGGAGCAACTTGCCGCCGCGCTTGGCTATCTGCCTCTTTACTTGCGCTACAACTCGGGCCTGCCTATCGCACATAACGGGCAGCTACTTGCCCTGTTGCTGGAGGAGCTGTTCGCCTACTGGCCGGGAGAGCTCAAAGAGATAACGATAATGGGCTACAGCATGGGGGGACTGGTTGCACGCAGCGCCTGCCACCATGCCGGCGTGGCCGGGCTCACCTGGCCTGCACGCCTTGCCAACCTGATATTTCTCGGCACACCACACCACGGCGCACCGCTCGAACATGCAGGTCACTGGCTGGAACAGTTGTTGCCCGCTACCGCCTACAGCGAACCCTTCGTCAGACTGGCGCGGCTGCGCAGTGCAGGCATCAAGGATCTGCGCCACGGCAAGGTGATCGACGAAGTGGCCCAACCCGACCCCGCCGTGCCCTTGCGCGATCCCCGCGTTCCACTCCCCTTACCCTGCAGCGTCAACTGTTATGCCATCGCCGCGACCACTGCCGCCAAGCGCAGCCTGCTGGCCGACCGGCTGATTGGCGATGGACTGGTGCCGCTACGCAGTGCCCTCGGTCAGCACAACGAAGCGCGCCATCAGCTGGCTTTTCTTCCTGCCCATACCCTGATTGTCTATCGCACCAGCCATATGGCCCTGCTCGCCAACCCACAGGTTGGCCAGCAACTGCTGCGCTGGCTCAGCCCCTTGCAGTTATAGCGAACTGGCTATTAAAGCAACAGAATGCTGGTTCACACAGGAGCCCTGTGGCACTCTGGGACGTCAAAGGGAAGACCCACACTGACACTTGATGTGTCCCCACTGCAAAGGAGCGCCACCGATGGCCAAAGCAAGCAAGAAAGAGATCAAGAAGAAGATCGCCGCTCGTCTTGAGAAAATTGCCAAGCATGAAGGCAAGATCAAGAAGCTGAAGAAGGCCCTGAAGTAGGGCCCACCGCATAAGAAAAACCGCCAATAGGCGGTTTTTTCATCCCCCTTTCGCCCCTTTACCATCGTTTTGATACCAATGGCCTTGATGTAAACGCCTCAAGCGCACCTCAGCAGAACAACCCGACTGAAGCCACGCACGTTCTCATCGCTGATATTTGGTCTAACAGCGCCAATCGGGCGCCGCGCGCGCCCATGCCAGCAACTACCTTCAACGGAGTGTTTGATATGAGCCAGCAGTGGAGCGCCATATGTACTCTTACACCCTCACTTTCAAGGAAGATGTCGATCGCCTGACCGCCCCCGAGCAGGAGATCACCTTGCAGAGCCCCGCTCAGGCGGGGGATTTTGTTATCCTCTCCGACGGCAGCCGCCATCAGGTGATGTTTGTCACCCACCGCGTCCACTACAGCAGCCTCTATCTCGATAAAGGGGTCAGGGTGCCACAGAGTTAGTGGCTATCGCCTTCAATTGATGGGGCTGAGTGAAATATTCACGCCGTTGACATAATAATCATCGCATCATGTCAATGTTCCTTTATCTCTATCACGATATATCTGAGGAAGCGCGATGAAAAAATACAACATTGTCTTATATCAAATTCAATTTATTTAGCCACGAAAAAGCAAATCATACATCACAAAAACGAACCACTATCACTCAATATCATTGACCACACCCTTGGTGCGTTATAACAATTACTTTGCTGAACATATTTATTCGCAAGTCATTATTAGTGATGGAGTTATCACAATGAATAAAGTTATCTTACCCATAGCATTAATTACCTGTGCCACGCTCGCTCACGCAGAGTCCAGCACTATTATCAACGGTCTGGATTTTGGTCCATTAGCTCAGTTGGCTGGCACATGGAAAAGCACCGATGCTGGTGGTGTAGATGTAGCACCCGGCCAGGAGGGTAGCAAAGTTGGCAAAGGGGGGCCGGCAGTGGAACCCTTTTACGAAGTCATTACTTTTGAACCGGCAGCCGATGCTAAAAATGCCAGCGAACAATATCTGGTAGCCATGTATTACAAACAGGAAGTATTCAGAAAAAGCGATAATGGGAAATTTCATGACCAACGCGGCTATCTGATTTATGACAAGACTAATCAGCTTGTTTACAACTCATACTGTATACCCCGTGCAGTCTGTGTGGTCACTGAAGGCAAAGCGGGTAACAAAATCGAGTTCAAGACGGGCAAGCGCGGTATTGCGGAAAGCAATTATATGACCATTAATGATTCCACCACGGATTTCTCGATGACTCTGGACTTCTCAGAGAAAGATCTCCTCAAATACAGTCAAACCACCAACCTGATGGTGTATGGCAAGCCATTCGCACACTCCGATAGTGCATCCCTGACCAGAACCAATTGATGTTTCATGGCCAAGGTATTCATTACCTTGGCTTTTTTATATTCGTCGATAGTCTATCCTGATGGCATCCCTATCCCACTCGGGATTGAGCACACCGGCATACCAGAGTGTCAGAATGACATCCATCTGATTGTTATGCTTAACAACCTTGCCGCTCTTACAGGCAGAGACCACTTCCAGCCATAACTGCTCGGGATTGATCGGTTTGGTAATATCCTTGTGTGACAATAAATCAATGGCAGCCAACACATATGCTCTGGTTTTGGTCGCAGCTACATAATGAACTGGCATGATGCAACTGATACAACCAAGACTGCAAAGAGTCAAAAAAGTTACCTTTGGATTATTCTTGAATTTCCCTGTACTAATATCATCACCAAATGCTTCAGCAATAGCCATATCCCAAGCGGTGGCATGCCCATAATTATTCTGCACCATCAGATGAACAGCTCTCAGCGCTGCACCACCATATTTACCATAGATAATCATCACTAATCCCTCCTTTTGCCCCATAGTAAGGCCGAACAGGCGAGATAAGCTAAAATAAATATCAATCACGATCATCGATTTTTTCCATTGATAACAAATCCATTTTTAGCTGAATTAAATATTGATACATATCAATGTTATATCTTTATCTACCGAAAGGCTGACTGGTCGATGTCAGCATCCCAATATCATTCATCAACATCCATTTTCGTGTATAAACAGGCTCATCCAGCCTAGAGCACCTCTATTTTTACTTTGATAATCCCGTCGCGAATATTGCCGATGGCACTAAACGCAGATTTGGAGAGATCGATAATACGTCCCCTTTTAAAGGCGCCGCGGTCATTGACCTTGACCACTACACTCTTGCCGTTGGCGAGGTTGGTGACCCGTACCATGGCGCCAAAGGGCAATTCCATATGGGCGGCGCTATTGAGGTTGTTACGATATAACTCGCCGCTGGCGGTCTTTTTGCCGTGATAGCGGTCGGCATAATAGCTGGCATAGCCGGTTTCGCTATAGCCGCGCCAGCTGCCGCCGTGGCTCTCGTCATAACGGCTGCTACAGGCAGCCAGCAGCAGGCAAAGAGATAACAGCAGCCCTTTCTGGATATGTTGCACCTTTCCCCTCTCCTCTCTTCTTTTCGCTCTGCGCTATTTTTAACTCTTCGATGCGGCCGGTGACGCTGGCGACACGTTCACAGGCAGTCTCTCACCTTGCCATAGCTCCAAGGCACTCACCATGTTACTCGCCTTGTTGTCAGGCAGTAGCGACGGTGCGGCTACTTTGCCATATTTTTCCAATAAAAAGGGAGGCGAATGCCTCCCTTTTCTCTTGCTATTTGCCCATCAGAGTCAGGCGATCAGCTTGTCGTCGGCGAAGCCGAAGCCACGCAGACCCACCACATGCACGTGCTCGTGCTTGCCCTGTACCTTGCGGATGAGCTTGTAGGTGGTGCCCTTCTCGGGACTGATGTTCTCGGGCGCCGCGATAAGCAGCTGCATATCCTGCCGCTCGCACAGCTCGAACAGGGTGGCGATGGATTTGCCATCCAGACGGGCCGCTTCGTCGAGGAACAGCAGACGGCAGGGGGCGATATCCTTGCCACGCAGACGGCGTGACTCCTCCTCCCAGCTGATCAGCACCATCAAGAGGATGGCCTGACCGGTACCGATCGCCTCACCGGTGGAGAGCGCGCCGCTCTCGGCCCGCAGCCAGCCATCGGCCCCGCGCTGCACCTCGATCTCCAGCTCCAGATAGTTGCGATAGTCGAGCAGCACGTCGCCCATCACCTGATAGCTGCGATCCCCCTGCTCGATCTGCGGATTCAGGCGCTGGAACAGCTTGGCCATCGCCTCGGAGAAGCTGAGCTCCTTGTCGGCGAACAGATCGTTGTGCATAGCGGTTTGGTCGGCCAGCGCCGTCAGCAGACGGGTGTGAGCCTCGCGGATATTGACGTTGAGGCGCACTCCGCGCACCAGACCGAAGGCGATGTTCTGCAAGCCCTGGTTGAGCACCCGGATGCGGTTCTGCTCGCGGCGGATGATGTTGGTGATCTTGGCCGCCACCTCGTGGGAGGAGAGCGACAGATGGGTTTCCCGCTGCTTGAGCTCGTCAGCGAGACGGGCCAGCTCGATCTCCATCTCCTCGATCGCTTCCACCGGATCATCGGAGCGGATGATGTCGTTACGAATGCGATCTTTAAGGTAGCGGTATACCTGCACGTAGAAGGCCACCTTCTGCTCGGTGCTGCGGTTGCCCTCGGAGAGACGCAGTGCATCGCGCAGAGCTTCGTCGTGGGCCACCGCTACCCGCAGGGCGCCGAGGGCCTTGTCCGACATGGAACGCAGCTCGTCGCTGTCTAGATAAGCCAGTTCGCGCTTGTTGAGGCGCTTCTCGACGTCGGTCTCCCGCGCCAGACGCACCACCCGCGACCAGCTTGCCTTGTGACCCACCAGGGATTTACGGGCGCCGTAGTAATCCTTGCCTTCGAGCTTGAGACGGCCGCCAAGGGATTCGATCTCCCGCTTGGTGACCTGCAGCTGGGCCTCGGCGCTGGTGCGACGGGAACGGGTGCGGATCAGCAGCTCTTCGATCTCTTTCTTGTGGGCACGCGCCTTCTCTTCCATATCGTCAGAGAGGGTCAGCCCCATGGCCGCCAGCTCCTGCTCGAACTCGGTCAGGGTCTGACGCTTGGCCTCGACGCTGGAGTTGAGGGCGGTGCGCAGCTGCAACGCCTCGGTGTGGCGCAGGGCAATCTGCTTGTGCTGCTCGCCAGCGGTGCGGGCGGCAAGCTCGGCCGCTTTCAGCTTCTCTTTGAGCCGCTCGCTCATCTCGGAGGCCTTGCCCAGCAGGTCTTGCGCATCCTGATAGGCAAAGTGCGGCAGACGGGCCACCAGCTGATCGAGGGCGTAGCAACGGCGCTTCTGCTCGGCCAGCAAGTCGCTCACCTCATCGTAAGCTGCCTGCAGCGCCGCAAGATCCTGCGGATCCTGACGCAGCACCTGCACCATGGTTTCCAGTTTTTCCAGCGACTTGCCGTGCTTGGCGATAAAGGCTTCGGCCTGTTTCAGGGCTTCCACATCGGCGTGAGCCGCCTCGAGGCGAACTGCAAGGTCAGTCTCGGCAAACAAATGGGCAAACGGCAGCATCCCCTGCACCAGCTGGATATGGCGAGTCAGCTGGGCGGCAGCCGCTTTGGCCTCGGCCAGCTGCTTGTCGCACTCACCGATGGCCCCTTGCAGCGCGCGCAGTTCGGCCTGTTTGGCTTGCACTTCGGCTTCGGGGTCGGGGCGGAAGGCGATATCCAGATGCTGACCGATAAAGTCGCGGAAGTGACCGTAGAGACGGTGGTACTTCTGCTGCTCGAAAGCGGCCTTGGCGTAACCCTCGATGAGCCCTTCGCGTTCAAGGTCGAGCTGCTCGATCCGCTTTTCCCGGGCGGCGCGACCAAACAGCGGCAGCTCGGGGTAGCGGGAGAAGCGCACCTGACGCTTGCTGGTGCGCACCAGCACGGCGTCTCCCAGCTCGTCCGCTTCTACCAAATCCTCGTCAAAGGAGTCGGGGTTGCCCTGAATGAGGTAGATATCTTCCGGGCAATCCTCCAGCTTTTTCAGCCGCTCGATGGCACCCTCAAGGTCGAGCACCACCAGGGCGCTGCGAGCCGGGCCATAGAGCGCGGAGTAGTAAGGGGCATCGTCGATGGAGATGTCGTCGTAGACATCGGAGAGCAGCACGCCCCCCACTTGCTCGGCGATGCGGGCAAGACGGGGATCCGCCTCCCCTGCGCCCAACTGCAGGTTGCGAATTTGCAGCTCCAGCGCCTGTTTCTGCGCCGCGATGCGGTTGCTCTCCTGTTCGAACTCGCGCTCCTTGTCGAGCACTGTCTGCATACCGGCCGAAAGCTCTTCGGCAGTGGCGAGCGGCAAACCGCTCTGTTCGCGCAGCTGCTCGAGTTTTTCAAAGGATTTGAGCCAGCGCGGCGCCAGCTTGGTGAGCTCCGCAATATCGCGGCCCAGCTGGGCACCCTGATGCTCGAGGCTGGCGCGGCGCTGGTTCACCTCCGCCTGCTGCTCGGAGAGCTCCTCCTGACGGGTGCGTTGGGCTTCGAGGAAGATCTCCAGCTCATCGCTGCTGGCAATCAGCTGGCCAGAGGCCTGCTGCAGCTCGTCACGCAACTTGAAGAGATTTTTCTGGCTTTCGCTCTCTTTCTCGAGGCGAGCCAGCGCGGCGCGCAGCCCCTGCCCCTGGGCAATACGGGCCTTGTCTTCGATGTGACGCTTGAGCAGCGCCTGCGCGGTGGGCCAAGCGGCCTCGCGCACTGTTTCGGGGGCGATGCTCAAAAGCAGCGCCAGCGCCGCTTCGTGCTCGGCCACCGCTGCCTTGGCCAGCGCCAGCTGTTGTTCGGCCCCCAGCACCCGGCTGGTGAGGCTCTGCTCGGCTGCGCGGAACTGGTGCAGGGTGTCGCTCGCCTGTTCGGCGGTCAGCCCCGGCAGCTCGCACTGCTCGCGGGCAGCTTCCAGCGCCTGCACCGCTTGACGGTACTGGATGGCGCGGGTCTGCTGAATATCGAGCGCCTGCTGGTAGTCGGCCAGCTGGGTCTTGAGGCTGTCGACTTCTGCCTGCGCCAGCTCCTTGCGCTCTTCCACCTCCAGCAGCTGGCCGTGGATCTCCTCCACCACCGCTTGCTGCTGCTCGAGTTTGTCAGAGAGATCCGCCAGATCGGCACGATACATCTCGATCTTCTTCTGCAAACTGACAGCCGCCATCACCTTGGCCAGATGCTCGGAGGCAGACTCCAGCTCGTCGGTCAGCAATTTTTCGCGGTTGGTGAGCTGCTCCACCTCGTCGGCCAGATAGATGGCGCGCTGTTTCTCTTCGGCCAGAATGCGGCGCTTGTCGGCCAGCTCCTGGCGCGCCTTGAGGGCCAGCTCGGAGAGGCGGCTCTTCTCGGCGGCGTTGCGCACATAGTCCGCCGCCACATAGTGGGTGGTCTCGGTGATCAGGTTCTTGAACAGATCCCGCTGACCCTGGGTCTCCTTGATCGCTTCCAGCGTGCGGCGGTTTTCATAGATGGCCGCCTCCATGTCTGCAAACGCCTTGCGCACCCCGGAGTTCTCCGGCAGCAGGTATTCGCGCAGAGAACGGCTGATGGAGGAGGAGATGCCGCCGTAGAGAGAAGCTTCGATCAGGCGATAGAACTTGCCGCGATCCTTCTGGTCACGCAGCTTCTTCGGGGTGATGCCAAACTCGAACATGAAGTTGTGATAGTCGGTCACCGTATTGAATTTGGCGACTTTCAACGCCCCCAGCTCGGCGGCCGCCCCTTTCAGATCGGTAAAGGCGCGTACCCGCCCCTTGCCGCCATCAAGCTTCTCCAGCAGCAGATCGGTCGGTGCCAGATTCTCCGGCACATCCACCAGCGCAAACGGGGTGATGTTGACCTTGTTGTCGCGGTTGGCCACCTGTTCGAGGTGGACACCGACCCAGATCCGCTGTTCGCGGCTGTTCATCACTTCCAGAAGGGAATAGCAGTGGCCGCGCTGCAGCTTGCCGTAGAGCCCTTTGTCACGGGAAGCACTGCTCGATCCCGCTTCCGTGGTATTGCGGAAATGGAGCAGTGACTGGTCGGGGATGAGCGCCGCGATAAAGGCCGCCATGGTGGTGGACTTGCCCGCGCCGTTGCCGCCGGAAAGGGTGGTGACCAGCTGGTCGAGATCGAAGGTCCGGGCAAAGAAGCCGTTCCAGTTGACCATGGTCAGGGATTTGAACTTGCCTCGCACCGGTTATACCTCCAGATCCAGTTGTTCTTCATCGAGATCCGCCTCGATGTCATCAAAGAGCGAGTCGCTGCTCGGCATTTCGTCGTCGTGGAAGATGGCTTCACCCTCCTGGATCATCCGCAGCTGAACGGCACGCGGATCTTCATCGGAGCGCACGTCAGCGGCGAAACGGAATACCGATTCGTTGACCCGGAATTTATCCCCGTTGCCAAGGGCGGTGATCATGCCAAGGCGACGCAGACGGCGCATGGAGGTACGGATCTTTTCGAGCAACTTCTTCTTGTCGAGATCGGTACCGCCGGAGCGGCTGTTGACCATTCGCAGCAGCTGCTTCTCGTCGGCGAGGCTCAGCACCTCTTCTTGCAGCTCGGCCATGGCGAATACCCCTTCGGAAGCCAGACGATCCGGGCTCAGGTAGAGGTAGCAGAGCACCTTGCCCACCAGCATATCGAGCTCGGAGAGCACAGTGGTGCCGATGTCAGAGCTCGGGCGCGGACGCAGATAGAAGAAGCCTTCCGGCGCCTTGATCAGCTCCACCTGATAGCGGCCGTAGAAGATCTCCAGCTCGCTGTGATATTCGACCAGCGCCGAATGCTGCTCGAACTCGTCGGCACTGATGTGGCGACCGGAGCGCAAGGCGGTGTCGATGCGCGGAAACAAGGGGTTGGCAATCGCCTCTGCAAGACGCAGCGGCAAGGGAAACTCAGAATTGATCAATGACATAGGCCTGAACCTTGGATCCAGCTTGGTTAATGGGTTTCCATGCGGGTTGGCGATGCAGTTCGCGCTCGCCGCTGGCATGGCCCAGGCGCACGGCCTGGTCGATCAGAAGACGCGCCACATCGAAGTGGGCATGAGCCGGGTAGTCCAGCAGGTATTCCCGCAGCACATCGGCCAGATCCAGCTGCTGGCCCTGCTCGGGGTAGCGGGCCAGATAGCGCTCGATACGCTCGGCCAGCTCCTGGTTGATGTCCACCATCTCGACGTACTCCATCTCGAGGGGCACCTCACCGGTTACCTCCTCGTCGTGGATAGCGATGGTTTCGTCGCGCAGCTCCAGCAGACGGGGCTCTTCGGCCACCCGCAGCTGCCAGTTGTGCTGCTCGAAATTGCGGATGGACTCGCGCAGCCGCTGGCTGAAGGCGCGGTTCTTGTCCATGTCGATGGCGTTGCGGATAAATTTGTGGACGTGCCTGTCGTAGCGGGACCAGAGCTCGATGCACTGCTGACCCCAGCTGGTGATGACGTCAAGACGACCTTGCAAGGCGTGAGTCAGCTCCTCGACGTGGAACAGATCGTCGCGCCCCTGCGCCGCTTCCTGAATATTGAGCAGCCCTGCCTGCAGGCGGTGGCCGGCAGCGTCCAGGGTATCCTGCAGCTCGCGCAGGGTCTGGCCGGTCTCGTGCAGCAGCTTTTCGCAGCTGTGAATGGCATCGACCCAGTTCTGGGTCAGCAGGGCCGCAATCTCGCTCTTGACCTGATTCTGCTGCTCATCCATGGCGCGCTGGGTGAGATCGATGCGCCCCAGCGTCTCTTCCAGCGAGAAGGTGAGGCGCGGCAGCACCTCGGCATCCCACTGCTCACGGGTGTTGGTCTCGAGCGCCGCCTTGCGGGCGGTGTCGAGCTCGGAAGCCAGATGCTCGAGCAGAATGGAGAGCTTAATGGAGTCAACCTGACGCTGATCCATAAAGAAGTCGACGATGCTCACACCTAGGCGCGACAGGCGGTAGAGGCTCTCCCCCGCCACCATGTCGGTGTTGAAACGCGACAGCAGCTGCTGGCGAATGAGATCGTTGATGGCGTTGTTGGCGCGACCGGTGAGGGTCTCGTCCATTTGGCCGAAGGCGCTGCTGACATAGCCAAAGGCGTCGTGCAGCGCCGCCTCCGACAGGTCCGACTCATCTTCGGACAGGGTCTTGATTGCAATCAGAAAGGCCAGCCGGTCGGTCGGCAGGCTCAACGCCAACCCCTCCTGCCTGACCCACCCTACTAGCTCCGGCAAAGAACGCTCTGGCAGGGTACGGGATGTACTCATCATGATGTTGTCATCTCGTTGTTGTATTGGGCGCAAAGCCTTGCGCGCGGCTACATCCGGTAGCATCGAAAACATGGTTCACATCGACGTGAACCGCGAGCAATCAGCTGGCCGGCTTCTGGGCCATCACATGGATATAGCGACCGAGGGCGACAAAAGGCTCCTGACGGCAATATTGCTGCTCCATGGCCAGCAGATCGTCGAACTTCTCCACCTGATCCTGCTTGTGACGCATATAGTCGTGGATGACCCGCACCCCCGTCTTGCCGATGATGCGCAGCCCCCCGCGACCAATCCAGTCATAGACCAGCTCCGGCAATTGGGGATTGGTGGGCGTAAGCGCTGTCTGCCGCTTCTTGCGAAGGCCAAGGCGCACATAGTCAAAATTGCCCACCACCAAGCTCTGGAACAGCAAGCCATGACGGTTGTAGAAAAGCAGCGACAGTATGCCCCCGGCATTGACGAAAGGGAACAGACCCAGCAAGGTCTGGCGCGGCTCGGCGAGCCACTCCAGCACCGCATGGCAGAGCACCAGATCAAAGGTACCGGTCACGTGTTGCTTCAGATCCTGAATGGGGCAATGGATGAGACGGATTTTGTCTTCCAGCCCCTTCTCGGCGATCTGGCTGCGGGCCAGTTCCAGCATTTCTGCTGACAGATCGCACAGCTCCACCTGATGGCCCATGGCCGCCAGCTTCTGGGCGAAATAACCAAACCCGCCCCCCGCATCGAGGATGCGCAGCGGTCGGTTGCCAAGGCGGGCCAGGCAGGCTTCGATGTCGCTCCAGACAATGGTGGTGCGGATGCGCCCCTTGGTGGAGTCGTAAATGTTGCGGGCGAACTTGTCGGCGCGCCCGTCAAAACTCTGATCGTGCTTCAAGGAGAAACTCAACATTAGCGCCACAGGGTTGTGGCCATCCCAAAAAAGAGAGGTATTCTGTCACATCCCGAATTTGCTGAAAACTCAAGGAAGTGTCTGTCGTGTTTGTGCTCAAAAAGTGGCTGGGTCAGCTGTTGATGCCGCTCCCCTTCTCCCTCTCCCTGCTGCTGGTCGCCCTGCTGCTGCTCTGGTTCACCCGTTTTCAGAAAACCGGCAAGCTGCTGGCCACCCTCTCGCTGCTCATTGTGGCGCTGATGGGGATGCGGCCGGTGAGCTATGAACTGGCCCGCGGGCTGGAACAAACCTTCCCGCCATTCGAGGTGAGCCAGCATCCCAACATCGACGCCATCGTGGTGCTCGGCAATGGCCATGTCAGCGATCCGGCGGTGCCCGAGCGCTCCTGGCAAAACAATATTGCACTGGCTCGCACCCTCGAGGGGGTACGGCTGGCCCAGGCGTATCCGCAGGCAGAGCTTGTCTTTTCGGGCTATGTATCGGGAGATCCCCTCTCCAATGCCGAGGTCAATGCCCGGATGGCCGAGAGTCTCGGCATTCCCCGCGCGCGGATGACGTTGTTTGAAAACAACAAAGACACTCATGATGAGGCGGTCAGTATCAGTCGCCATCTGAAAGGAAAAGAGGTGGCGCTGGTCAGCTCGGCCACTCATTTGCCGCGTGCCATGGCCCTCTATCAGGGTCAGGGACTCAAGGCCGTGCCAGCCCCCACCGACTACACCGCCAAGCAGAGCCAGGTACCCCAGCCCCTCTACAGTTATTTACCCAAAGGGCGTTATCTGATGTATTCCGAAGCTGCCATCCACGAATGGATTGGGGTATGGTGGGCTCGCTTGCGGGGGCAGGTTAACGAATGAGCGATCAAGCGTTTCATTCCTGATTTGGATCAGGAAAGCGAAAAAAAATTACGTCATTTGCCGCCGGGTCAGCTATCTTGGGCTCGGTTCAATTCATATAATGTCGCGCAATCAAATGCCTAGGAGATATACAAGATGAGACAGCACCTGGTAATGGGTAACTGGAAACTGAACGGCACCAAGGCTTCTGTAGAAGCTCTGATCAAAGGACTGACCCCGGCTGCTGCCGCTCATCCTTCTGTACAAGTCGCCGTCTGCCCGCCGGTTATCTTTTTGGGTCTGGTTGAGCAACTGACCGCTGGCAGCAAGATTGCCTACGGTGCCCAGAACGCTGACGTTCACGAGTCTGGTGCCTTCACCGGCGAAAACGCCCCCTCCATGCTGAAAGCCTTTGGTTGCACCTACTCTCTGGTCGGCCACAGCGAGCGTCGTACCCTGCACGCAGAGAGTGACGACGTGGTTGCTGCCAAGTACGAAGCGATCCAGAAAGGCGGCCTGATCCCGGTTCTGTGCATCGGTGAAACTCTGGAGCAATTCGAAGCCGGCGTGACCAAGAACGTGGTTGAGACCCAGCTGAAAGCCGTTATCGACCGTTGCGGTATCGCCTCCTTCAACAACGCCGTTATCGCTTACGAGCCGGTATGGGCCATCGGTACTGGCAAGACTGCCACTCCGGAGATCGCTCAGTCCGTTCACGCTCACATCCGTCAGTACCTGGCCGGTTTTGATGCCGCCGTTGCTGCCAAAGTACAGATCCTGTACGGCGGTTCCGTCACTGGCGCCACTGCAGCCGACCTGTTCGGTCAGCCGGACATCGACGGTGGCCTGGTCGGTGGTGCGTCCCTGAAAGTGGACGACTTCTCCCAGATCATCGCTGGCGCTGCCAAGTAATCGTTGATTACGGCAAAGAGAGGGGCTCGTCCCCTCTCTTGTATCGCTTTTCCTATGGTGGCCCCCGCATCCCATATGAAAGCCGATATAGTAAAAGTGGCTTGTCTATTTAAACATTCGTATTTGACAACTCAGATCCAGAGGCACTCATGACCAAACAAATCAAACGTATTGGTGTTTTGACCAGTGGTGGCGACGCACCGGGTATGAACGCAGCCATTCGCGCCGTGGTTCGCGCCGGTTTGCATCATGGCCTGGAAGTTTACGGTATTTATGATGGCTACCTCGGTCTGCACCAGGATCGCATCGTCAAGCTAGAGCGTCACAGCGTCTCCGACGTGGTGAACCGTGGTGGTACTTTCCTCGGCTCCGCCCGTTTCCCTGCCTTCAAAGACCCCGCAGTGCGCGCCGAAGCGATCGAAAACCTGAAAAAGCACGGTATCGACGCGTTGGTCGTCATCGGTGGTGACGGCTCCTACATGGGTGCCAAGAAGCTGACCGAAGAGGGTTTCCCCTGCATCGGCCTGCCGGGCACCATCGACAACGACATCGCCGGTACCGACTTCACCATCGGCTTTGATACTGCCCTGAACGTGGTGGTTGACGCCATCGACCGCCTGCGCGACACCTGCAGCTCCCACCACCGTATCTCCGTGGTCGAGATCATGGGTCGCCACTGTGGCGATCTGGCCATGTCTGCCGCCGTTGCCGGTGGTGCCGAGTATGTGATCGTGCCGGAAGTAGCCTTCGACAAAGAGAAGCTGCTCAAGCAGATCAAGGAAGGCGAAGCCAAGGGCAAGAAGCACGCCATCATCACCATCTGCGAGCACGTTACCGACGTGAACGCGCTGGCCAAGGACATCGAAGCCCTGACCGGTCGTGAAACTCGCGCCACCATCCTGGGCCACATCCAGCGTGGCGGAGCCCCGACTGCTCGTGACCGCATCATGTCCAGCCGTATGGGTGCTTACGCCGTTGAGCAGCTGCTGGCTGGTCACGGTGGTCGCTGCGTCGGTATCCAGCGCAACGAGCTGGTACACCACGACATCATCGACTGCATCGAGAACATGAAGCGTCCGTTCGATCAGGAGCTTTACAACCTCTCCACCACCCTGTTCTAAGCCTCGCGGCTTTTTACCGGCTGTTGATGACAAAAACCCTCCATCGGAGGGTTTTTTAATATCTTACAAAAACGGGGGCATCGACACGCTGTGTGGCCCTCACCATACGGGTTGCCTGATTCCAACCCTTGCGCCATCTGACTGATCACTAGCCTTCCTCTCCTCACAGCAACCGGCTTCAGCCTACGAACAGAGTTCCGGTATTGTCGTGGATGTTTTATCACTGCAAACCGGATTGCGTTGACCTGTGCTCTGTCGACCCTGAAACTAGCTTGTTCAGCCTCCTCGTCATACGCCGCTTTTTATATCTCAATCTTGTAGAAGGAATTCAGATATCTTCCCCAGCCATGCTCCGGCGCTGCGCTCGTATTGCACTCACATGACTCACACATATGCACCGGCTACGCAAATCGCTACTCGCGCCCAGCCAGAGAGTGCGCCTCTGGCCTATTGCGCACCTCACTCTTGCTGCGGCCATGTCTATACCGAGACCGACGGGAAAATTGGCGGTGATAAAACAGCCAGCTGCTACTCTGTATCCCCCCGATGCACCGCTCTCCTCCCTATGAACCCAGTGTATTGCTGTATAAATGCGGAGACTCCGGACTGATAAAGTGATGGTACGACAAGGGCTGGCAACCAGATTGTCTCCATAGACTTCTTTTGGATGAGCTATCTACGTCAGGAATCGTCAAACTATGGCCTTACACACTTTTTATGGCCTCAATGGCACTGTTGCAAGGGTGAAAACTTATAAAACGCCACTAAAGCTCCATACAAGACCCACCACCAAGCCAACCAGCATCTCACCAACCAATTGAATTTAAATGAAATAATCATAAAAACAGAATCTTGAATGCCTACCATGCCAGAGCAGGTGATAAAATCAGCTCAACATGACAAAAACAGCCATTTCAACCAACCAAGAACATAAAGTGGCCATTTTATCAATTTACACCTTGTTTTACCCCCTTGTTATGGTATCTTGACTACATCAACCAACAACTTAGGGAGAGAAAAATGAAAGAGTTTGTCGTTACTGCCGTTTTCACGGTGTTTTTCACCCTGGTTGCTGTCTCTCTGCCCTCACTGTCACAGTTCTGAGCCGGATAGAGAGGCATCAATCCGGACTGACCTTCTTTGCCATGTCTGTTTAATCGCCACCAACTGGCGCTTTTCAGTGACAATGCCGAGATGGTCAACATAGATATGATTTCATCACGTTGACGCTGTTTCTTTCGCCACAAGGGTGTAACCAGGATGGTTTAACCATATGGCCTGATGGAGTAGAACCAGCAGCAGATCATATCCGAGGGGAGCGAGGCTCCCCTTTTTGTTACCCGCCGTTTGACAATCCCCTACCCCGGCATCTACAACAGGCCGGTTAACGCCATACGGCCCATGCCCACAACTGATGCTTTCCCCTCCTGTGCTATCCATTCAACACAGCTAAATCCGTCAGCAATCTCTTGTGCACACCTTTGCTCTGATGCTTGTCCGGCAGATATAAAAAGCCCCCGCCATCATGGCAGGGGCTCGCGTTACGCAGTGTCAGCTCAGGGCTGTTATATCTCAGTCCAGCTCAAAGCAATTATGCCTTGTTCCAGCGCTCTGGGTCATATTCCGGGCTAAAGCGGTCAACAATGACAGCACAGGCCGCATCGCCGGTGATATTGAGGGAGGTGCGGATCATGTCGAACAGACGATCCAGCGCGAACAGCAGCGGCAACCCTTCAATGGGGATCCCGGCCGCCAGCAGCACGGCAACCACCAGGAAGCTTGGGCCCGGCACACCGGCCTGACCGATCGCCCCCAGAGTGGAGGTCACAATGATGGCCGCCCAGGCGCCGACGCTCAGATCGATGTTGTAAACCTGCGCGAAGAAGATGGCGACCAGGCCGTAATAGATGGCGTTGCCACTCATGTTGATGGTGGCACCCAGCGGCAACACGAAGGAGGCGGTCGCGTTGGTCACTTTCAGATCATGCTCGCAGGTCTCCATATTGACCGGCAGGGTCGCCATGGAAGAGGCGGTGGAGAAGGCCACGATCTGCGGCTTCTTCATGGCAGAGAGGTACTTCATCACCGGCGTGTTGGAGAACATCATAACCAGCAGCGGATAGACCACGAAGCCGAAGATGAGGATGGCAGCCACATAGACCACGAACAGCTTGAGTACCAGGGTCAGCACATCGAAGCCATAGGTTCCGATGGCTTCCGCCATCAGACCGAACACCCCGAGCGGCGCGATGATCATCACCTTGTTGATCATCCAGACGAAGGCATCCACCAGGGTATTGAGCCCATCGACCAGCGGCTTGGCCCGCTCGCGCGGCTGTTTGGCCAGCGCAATGCCGAGGAACATGCAGAACACCAGGATCTGCAGGATATTCGCTTCGTTGAGGGAGTTGAAGACGTTGGTGGGGATCATGCCAAGCAAGGTGGCGACTGCATCCGGCAGCGCCCCTTTATCGGCGTAGTCACCGCCAAACATGGAGGCAACGGAAGCGAAATCGACCCCGACACCCGGTTTGAAGATCTGCCCCATCACCAGCGCCAGCAACACGGCCAACGCTGAGGTCACGAGGAAGAAGGCCAGCGTCGCCGCCCCGATCTTGCCCGCAGCCGGGCTGGCGCCCAGATTGGCGGCGCCGGAGAGGATGGCAACCGCCACCAGCGGGATCACCAGCATTTTGATCAGTTGGATAAACAGGGTACCGAGCGGTGCAAACACGGTGGCTTGTTCACCCATGAACGCGCCGACCACTGCGCCCAGTACCATGGCGACCACAACCTGGAAGCCGATGTTTTTAATGAGTCCTTTAGTTAACACAATATGTTCCTTTATGTAGCAAAATTCACACTTTTCCCAGTGCAATTAACCAAACAGGGGAATGAGCGGCTGCCCATTCCCCTGTTTGCGCGTGTTATCTCACATTTAATTGCTGTTTTAAATCAGCAAATCATTAACCTTGGCTATTAATAAGTTTGCGAAAAAGTGAAGATTCAAAGCGGCCTCGGCGATTTTTACCTCATCCCCCATGACAACTGGCAAAAGATTGTGCTAGTTTGGCTGCACAAACGTACACACAGGGATGTAAAGATGCTGAAAGTTAACGAGTATTTCGACGGAAATGTAAAATCCATCGGTTTCGAACAAAAAGGCGAGAAATCAACCGTCGGGGTAATGAACGCCGGTGACTACCTGTTCAACACCGCCGCCCCCGAACGGATGACAGTGATCAAGGGCGCCCTCACCATCCAGCTGGCTGATGAAGATGAGTGGCACACCTACAGCCAGGGTGAATCCTTCCTGGTGGCCGGTCACTCCTCCTTCAAACTGGAAGTGAAAACCCCCACAGCTTATCTGTGTGAATTTCTCGACTGATCAGGCCGGTTGAAGGGGATCAGCCCCTTCAACTTTCTTGATCCCCCCAGCCCCATTATCTGTGTCCATGTCACAGCACCGCACATCCCCGCTTCCTATCCACATCAAAAATCCTAGAATAAACAGACATAAACCATCACCGGATTGATGTCATGATCAGCGTGTTTGACCTGTTTTCCATCGGAATTGGCCCCTCCTCTTCCCATACCGTCGGCCCCATGCGTGCCTCTTACGCCTTCGTCCAGCAGCTCAAGCTGCAAGGGCATCTGCCACAGGTTACGCGGGTCGAAGTGGAGTGTTACGGCTCGCTGGGCCAGACCGGCAAAGGGCACGGCACTGGCAAGGCGATCATTCTGGGGTTGTCGGGCTTTGAACCGGAATCGGTCGATATCGATGCGATTCCCGCCATTCTGGCTCGAGTGGAAAAGGAGCAGAACTTGCAGCTGGCAGGCGAACAACCAAGCCATTTTCCCCGCACCGGAGCCATCATCTTCAACCGCCGCAAGACCCTGCCGGCCCACACCAACGGCATGACTCTGCGGGCCTTTGATAAAGAGGAAAACCTGCGCTTCAGCCAGACCTACTACTCCATCGGGGGCGGCTTCATCATTGAAGAGAGCCACTTTGCCACCGCCAAGGAGGAGGCCGCCAAGTCCGATGCCGAGCACCCTGTCCCCTACCCGTTCGACAGCGGCGCCCAGCTACTGGCCCACTGTCAGGAGAGCGGACTCTCCATCTCGGGGCTTATCCTCGCCAATGAGCGGGTATTTCGCAGCGATGAGCAGATAAAAGCGGGGCTGCGCAAGATCTGGCAGGCGATGCAGGGCTGCGTCGAGCGTGGCTGCAAGAGCGAAGGGGTGCTGCCGGGCGGCCTCAAGGTTCGGCGCCGCGCCCCGGGGCTGTTCCGCCAGCTAAGCTGCGAGACCAACTTCAACAAGGATCCGCTGATGGTGATGGAGTGGGTCGATCTCTTTGCGCTGGCGGTCAACGAGGAGAACGCCGCCGGTGGCCGGGTGGTCACCGCCCCCACCAATGGCGCTGCGGGCATCATCCCCGCCGTGCTGCACTACTACGATCGCTTCGTGCACAAGGTGGATGACGAGACGCTGATCCGCTACTTCCTCACCGCGGCTGCCATCGGCATCTTATATAAGAAGAACGCCTCCCTCTCCGGGGCCGAAGTGGGCTGTCAGGGTGAGGTTGGGGTTGCCTGTTCCATGGCGGCTGGCGCACTGACCGAACTGCTGGGTGGCAGCCCGGCCATGGTGGAGAACGCCGCCGAAATAGGCATGGAGCACAATCTCGGCCTCACCTGCGATCCCATAGGCGGACTGGTGCAGGTACCCTGCATCGAACGCAACGCCATGGGGGCGGTCAAGGCGATCAATGCCGCCCGCCTCGCCCTGCGCGGCACCGGCGAGCACAAGGTGTCGCTCGACAAGGTGATCAAGACCATGTGGGAGACTGGCAACGACATGAAGACCAAATACAAGGAGACGGCCCGTGGCGGCCTCGCCGTTAACATTACCGAATGTTAAAAAACGGCAAATGACTCCATTTGGTTCCGAAATGCCCGGCATCGCCGGGTATTTTTATGGGCAAACGCTTAACAAAATGGATAAGCACAAAAATAAATTTTATACTCGCGCCTCAGATTCAACAAAAATAGATCTATTTCAACTTTTTTTAGGTCTGGAGCCGTTACACTACGGTTATCTGGTTCTGTGACCTGCGCTGACAAGCGCGTTCCATGGATCTCCCAAATTTCTGTGAGTGGGCATGCCGCCCCCTTCTACCCTGAGGTAATAGTGACATGATCAGCGTTTTTGATATCTTCAAAATCGGTGTAGGCCCCTCTTCTTCCCACACTGTTGGCCCGATGAAAGCGGCCAAACAGTTTGTTGACGAGCTGCGCGCGGGCGGCAAGATCCGCGATGTAACCCGGATCAATGTCGATGTCTACGGCTCCCTCTCCTGGACTGGCAAAGGCCACCATACCGACACTGCCATCATCATGGGCCTGGCTGGCAACCTGCCGGAAAATGTTGATATCGATGCCATCCCCGAGTTTATCTCTCGTGTTGAGCAGACCGAGCGCCTGCCGATCGGCCTGCACTGCCACACCGTCAGCTTCCCGCGTGACGCCATGGTATTCCACGACGAAGCCCTGCCGCTGCACGAAAATGGCATGAAGCTGACCGCCCTGATCGAAGATGAAGTGGTCTACAGCAAGACCTACTACTCCATCGGTGGTGGCTTCATCGTTGACGAAGAGAACTTCGGCAAGGCTGACAGCGGCGACATGTCCGTACGCTATCCGTTCAAGAGCGCCGCCGAGCTGGTTGCCCATTGCAGCCAGACCGGTCTCTCCATCTCTGCCCTGATGATGGAAAACGAGAAGTGCTTCAACACTCCGGAAGAGATCTACAAGAAGTTCGGCAAGATCTGGAACACCATGCGCGAAGGTATCGAGCGCGGCTGCCGTACCGAAGGCGTGCTCTCCGGCCCGCTGCGCGTACCCCGTCGTGCCGCGCCGCTCTACCGTCAGCTCAACACCAACGAGAACCTCTCAAGCGATCCGATGAACATCGTTGACTGGGTCAACATGTTCGCTCTGGCCGTGAGTGAAGAGAACGCTGCCGGTGGCCGCGTGGTCACTGCACCGACCAACGGCGCTGCCGGTATCATCCCGGCCGTACTGGCTTACTACGACAAGTTCATCCAGCCGGTTGGCCGCGACGAGTACACCCGTTTCTATCTGGCTGCCGGTGCCGTCGGCATCCTCTACAAGATGAACGCCTCCATCTCCGGCGCCGAAGTGGGCTGTCAGGGTGAAGTGGGTGTCTCCTGCTCCATGGCCGCTGCAGGTCTGACCGAGCTGATGGGCGGTAGCCCGGAGCACGTCTGCGAAGCTGCCGAGATCGGCATGGAACACAACCTGGGTCTGACCTGTGATCCGGTTGCCGGTCAGGTACAGGTGCCTTGCATCGAACGTAACGCCATCGCAGCCATGAAAGCGGTCAACGCCTCCCGTATGGCCCTGCGTCGTACCTCCAAGCCGCGCGTCTCCCTGGACAAGGTGATCGAGACCATGTACATCACCGGCAAGGACATGGACTCCAAGTACCGTGAAACCTCCCGTGGCGGTCTGGCCATCAAGGTGATGCAGGTTGCCTGCGAATAAATAGGGGTTGCGACCCTCATTTGAACAAAGGCGGGATATCCCGCCTTTTTTATTGCCCGAATGGGATGCTGGGTACTGATACCGGCATACCGACCATTTCACTGTAGGGCGTCGCTGATATACCCCTGCTACGCCACCGCAATGCGGATTGCCTTGTCTGCATACCTCTCTAATTACATACCTTGATTAACTCTTCTCAATGCATTGAGAGAGACATTACGCCCCTACATGAAACCTGTACCTGCTATCTTGCCCCAGCCACGATTTCACAACTAATCGATATCGAGATGGCCCCTCATCTCAATATCCCCCTTTGGTCATACCCTTGTTTGGCAAGACGCGGTTACCACTCCCCCTGCGGATTATCACGCCGCCACATTGATTGCCTCCTATGTGGCACTTTCGTGATCAGGGCAAACTGTAGTGGTCTAATCATCCCGGACACCATTTTAGGTGGTACAGTCGCCACCATGACCTGAGGTGTTCAATGACAAG
>NZ_JAAKTL010000033.1:0-33414 GCF_049174415.1 Aeromonas sp. 601039 | reverse complement strand
GCAAGCCCTGACGATGGTCAGTCTCTCGACCTGCCGTTGCGAGAGGACTTGCCGGGTCGCTTTTTTACGATGGAGACACCGTAGTCATTCTTCAGCACATCGACGACGGCCTCAAAAAACTGGGCCTTCTGGCTCATCAGCACCAGCTGCTGCTCGAGCTCCTTGATACGCTGTTCGGGCGTCTGGTTGTCGGGGTCAGGCATGGTGATGCTCCTGCCGGCGCGCACAGAAGCCCCCTGGCTCCAATCTTGCCGACCATGTTTACGCAACCATACCAGAACGGTGGAGCGGCCCTGAATGCCATAACGCACCTGAGCCTGTTTGTAGGTGAGCTCGCCTTTTTCAATCTGCTCGACCAGTGCCAGTTTAAAAGTCAGCGAGTAATCGCGCTGTGTCCGTTTCACACCTTGTCCCATCGGGTTCTCCATTTATTGGGGGGAAATGTGTAAACCATATTCAGGACGGGACAACGGAAACAAAAAAAGCGCCCTGAGGCGCTTTTTTCATATCAACCGGATAATCATGCTTTGAACTTGCTGAACACCAGGGAGGCGTTGGTACCGCCAAAGCCGAAGCTGTTGGACATGACGGTGTTGAGCTCGGCCTCTTCGTACTCGCGCACGATGGGCAGACCTTCGGCCTTCTCGTCCAGAGTCTCGATGTTGATGCTGGGAGCGATAAAGCCGTGCTCCATCATCAGCAGTGAGTAGACAGCCTCGTGCACGCCGGCAGCGCCGAGCGCATGGCCGGTCATCGCCTTGGTGGCAGAGATCTTGGGACCGTTGGCACCAAACAGAGTCTGGATGGCTTCCAGCTCCTTGGTATCGCCAACCGGGGTGGAGGTACCGTGGGTGTTGATGTAATCAACCTTGCCAACCCCCTGCATTGCCATCTTCATGCAACGCACCGCGCCTTCGCCGCTCGGCGCGACCATGTCATAGCCATCGGAGGTAGCACCGTAACCGGTCAGCTCGGCATAGATGTGAGCACCACGGGCCAGCGCATGTTCCAGCTCTTCGATCACTAGGATGCCGCCGCCACCGGAGATAACGAAACCATCGCGATTCGCATCATAGGTACGGGAGGCTTTTTCCGGCATGTCGTTGTACTTGGTGGAGAGGGCCCCCATGGCGTCAAACTGGATGGTAGAGGACCAGTCCAGCTCTTCACCGCCACCGGCGAAGACCACATCCTGTTTGCCAAGCTGGATCAGCTCAAGCGCGTGACCGATGCAGTGAGCAGAGGTGGCGCAAGCTGAACTGATGGAGTAATTGACACCCTTGATCTGGAACGGGGTCGCCAGGCAAGCAGAGGTTGTGGAGGACATAGTGCGCGGCACCATGTAAGGGCCCACACGCTTGACCCCTTTCTCGCGGGCGATGTCCACAGATTCCGAAGTGTTCTTGCCGGAGGCACCACCTGAACCGACCACCAGGCCGGTACGCTCGTTGGAGACCTGATCTTCCGCCAGACCGGCATCTTCAATGGCCTGCTGCATGGAGAGATAGGCGTAGGCCGCAGCGTCGCCCATGAAACGCATGACTTTACGGTCGATCAGTTCAGACGGATCGAGTTTGATGTTACCCCAGACACGGCTGCGCAGATTGTGCTGCTCGAACTGCTCGGAATAGGTGATGCCGGATTTACCTGCTTTCAGGGAGGCCAGCACTTCTTCCTTGTTGTTGCCGATACTGGAGATGACGCCGATACCGGTGATCACTGCTCTTCTCATTAATTCATCTCGTCTGGAAAAACTGGCGCCAAGTCTACCCGCTTTCGGCTGCCAAACTGGTCTGCTTTCACGTAGAATGCCCGCGATTTTGTGACGCGAGCCGAGGAAAACGTGAGTCAAACATCCTTACATCATGCCCGATTGGACTGGAATGAAGCGGGAACTCCTGTCTCCAGTGACTTCGGGGATGTGTACTTTTCCAATGATAACGGTCTAAGTGAAACCCGCTACGTCTTTTTGCAGCAAAACCGGCTACCTGCGCGATTTTCGCACCACGATAGTGACAGTTTCGTGATAGGTGAAACAGGTTTCGGCACAGGTCTTAACTTTCTGGCGACAATGCAAGCCTTCCTGGAACAGGCGCCCCAATCCGGTAACGGCTCCCGTCTGCACTTCATCAGTTTCGAGAAATACCCCCTGACCCAAGACGATCTGCGCAAGGCGCTGGCCGCCTGGCCTGAACTTGGCCACTTGAGCCAGGATCTTGTCGCCCAGTGGCCACTGCCGGTTTCCGGTTGCCACCGCCTGCATTTTACGGGTGGCCGCATTCGCCTCGATCTCTGGTTTGGCGACATCAAGGATATGCTGCCGCAAGTGCCTCACCGGGCAGAGGGGCTGGTGGATGCCTGGTATCTGGATGGTTTCTCCCCAGCCAAGAACCCGGAGATGTGGACACAGGAGCTGTTTGATAGTCTCGCTCGCCTCGCCCGTCCCGATTGCTCCATCGCCACCTTTACCTGTGCCGGTTTTGTCCGTCGCGGCCTGATTGCCGCCGGTTTTGCCATGAAGAAGGTGAAGGGCCACGGTAGCAAGCGGGAGATGCTGGTGGGGGATCGCACCGACAAGCAGCCGCAGCAGACCATAGCCCCTTGGTATGCCCGTCCTGCCGGACGCGCTGGCGAGGTAGTGATCATCGGCGGCGGCATTGCCTCGGCCATGACGGCGCTCTCTCTGGTGGAGCGGGGCCGCAAGGTGACGTTGTTGTGTGCAGATGGCGAACCGGCCACCGGCGCCTCCGGCAACCGCCAGGGCGCGCTCTATCCGCTGCTCAACGGCGAGCACGATGCCCTGTCACGCTTCTATTCGCTCGCTTTTGGCTATGCCCGCCAACGGCTACTGGCGTTGGCCGCGCAACATCCCATCGCTTTTGCACTGTGCGGGGTAACCCAGCTCGGTTATGACGACAAATCGGCAGCCAAGCTGGCGAAAATGAGCCAGGGCCCCTTCCCCCCCGAGCTGATGTATCCCCTCTCTACAGCAGAGGTAGAGCAGGTGGTTGGCCTGCCCTGTGGCCACAGCGGCGTCAGTTACCCGCTGGGAGGCTGGCTCTGTCCGGCCGATCTCACCCACGCAGCTATCAAAGAAGCGCAAGCCAGCGGGCTGCTTGAGGTGGCGTTCAATACCGAGGTGGTCGCTATTACTGAACTGGCCGATGGCTGGCAAATAAAAAGCCAGGATGGCCGCCACTGGCAGGCCCCCAATCTGGTGGTCGCCGCCGGTCACCAGTTGCCATCACTGCTCCCCTTTGCCGAGCTGCCGCTCTATCCGGTACGCGGTCAGGTAAGCCATGTGCCGACCTCAACCAGCCTGAGCCGGCTTAATACCGTGCTCTGCTACGATGGCTACCTCACGCCAATGCACAACGATCAACACTGTATTGGTGCCAGCTATGGCCGTAACCAGAGCAGCCTTGAGTTTCGTGCCGAGGAGCAAATCCAGAATCAGGTGCGGTTGCAAGCCTGCCTGCCGGAGCAAACCTGGCCCGCCGAGGTGGATGTGAGCGGCAACGAGGCGCGCGTGGGGGTGCGTTGTGCCAGCCGGGATCACCTGCCGGTGGTGGGGCCAGTGGCCAGATTGCAAGGTCTGGCGGATCATTATGTGCAGCTGCAGCATGAACAGCACAACGCCCAGCCGCTCCCCCTTCACCCCGGCCTCTATGTGCTGGGGGCGCTCGGTTCGCGGGGTCTCTGCTCTGCGCCGCTCTGTGGCGAGCTGCTCGCCAGCGAGATCTGCGGTGAGCCCCTGCCACTGGCCGCCGATCTACTGGAAGCGCTCCACCCTGCCCGTTACTGGGTGCGCAAACTGCTCAAAGGCAAGGCGCTGGTCTAAACATGGCGCTGTCTGCAATGAAATGGCCGCCCGGTGGGGCGGCCATTTCAGATGTTGAATCGTGCCATATTGACCGGGTTTGGCAGGGCTTCGCACCTCCAGACAGAGTTCACTTGGGCCAGTGCACCCCGAGCTGTTCGCCGTAACCCGTCTGACGCTGGAAATCGTCTACCCGTGCCTTAACCTTGTTCAATTCGCCACTGCCAGCAGCCCACGCGGCATACCGCAACGCCTGGCAATCTGCATGTCCGGGTAGCCCAGCAATAGCGCCACCCACCTGATTTCCGCCTTGCAGCACCATCTCTTTGAAACGGGATTCATAGTCAAACATGCTGGAGAGCAGCCGACCCCAGCGCTGGCGAGCAGGGTCACTCCCCTCCGAACTCTGACGCCAGCGGGGCAACAATACAGTGGCATGAGTCGTTACCGTTACCCGTTTGAGCTGGCAGCGCCCCGGCAACTGGTCGGTTTCCAGCTGCCAGTCCACCTGATAACTCGCCTTGCCGAGCACAGGCTTGCCATTCACCTTGGGGGCACTCTGAGCAATGGCGCGTGCCAGTTGATCTGGCTGGGCAGCACTTACCTCATAAAAACGGACATTGATGCGGGACTCTGGCACCACTTGCGGCCGGCTCGGCTGAGCCTGACTCATCAGGGGCAACAGCAATAGCACGCTCCCCACTACTCCATAAACCTTGCTGACCATGCCAGACTACCTTCCTTGATTGCACGGGCGGAGTACCAACCTTGGTGAAACCCACCGCCACACAGATGACGGGTATAGCCTATGTGTGACCAAGAGGCGGCGCAATACAATGATGAGCCCAGAAATCAGAGCAAGCTCACAGGTTGCGTGAGCAAAGTATGGCACAAGGATGAAACTGTATTTTTATTGAGCAGGACGACTGATGCGCTGCCAGTCGAGGTGATAGTTTTTCACATTGATGTCATGACCATCTATCTGAATGAAATGATCATTTTTAAGACGGTTGGCAAAAAAGTCCTGATCTGCCCCCTCATTGAGCCACAGCTCGCAAAGTCCCCGTTTTCCCTCTTTGGCATAAAATCTCGGGGTGACCAGCAACGCGACCCCATCTACCCGGATGGCATGACGGGCCAGGCAGTTTGCTTCGGTGGTTTTGGATGCCAGCGCGGCAAAACGGGGTCTGTTCCCCTCGGCAACCACCAGTACGCCGTAAGAGTGGGGAGCCATGAGACGCCGCATGGCGACCGCCTGATGAGGACCGGTTTGATGAAAACCGTCATTGGTTACCGCAAACACGCAAGTAGGTGAAAATAGCATCGCGAGCAGGAAAAGAGAGCGTTTAATGCCTGAAAAATCACCAATCACCATATAAAAGCCTCAAAAGACAACCAAGGCTGGCAAGGGTAGGTAGCCAAACCCGCTGGGTAAAGTACCTTTACCTTTCTTTAATTCTGTTCATGGGGTTAAACGTTGATTTAGCTCACACAACATCCTGTTTCCAGTCGCCACTCTACCCCTATCGGAATAGACTCCTTCCACTCTCATCCAATCAGAAGGCAACATATGCTGGAACTCATTGTTGGCACCCTGGTCACCCTGGTGGTGGGCCGTGCCATTTTCAAAGGATACTCCGCGACCGGGGTGCTGCTGAGCGGCGGCTTGCTGCTGCTGGTCATCACCGCCATGATGGGCAAGCCGGTACTGCCGAGCAAAGTGGTCAGCACCGGCTATATCGCAACCGATATCTTCGAATACGTCCGCTTCCTGCTCAATGACCGTGGCGGTGGACTGGGGATGCTGATCATGGTGCTGTGCGGCTTCGCCGGCTACATGAGCCATATCGGCGCCAACACCATTCTGGTCAAGCTGGCCAGCAAACCGCTTGGCATCATCAAGTCCCCCTATATTCTGCTGGTGGCTGCCTATCTGGTGGCCTGCGCCATGTCGCTGGCGGTCAGCTCCGCTACCGGCCTCGGCGTGCTGTTGATGGCAACCCTGTTTCCGCTGATGGTCAACATGGGGATCTCCCGTGGCGCGGCTGCAGCCGTGTGCGCCTCGCCAGCCGCCATTATTCTGGCACCGACCTCAGGGGACGTGGTGATGGCCGCCCAGGCCGCCAACATGCCGCTGCTGGACTTTGCCTTCAAGCTGACCCTGCCCATCTCGCTGGTGGCGATCGCCTGTATGGCGGTGACCCACTTCTTCTGGCAGCGCTACCTTGATCAAAAATCCGGTGAGCACAACGAGCCGGTCGCCCCGGGTGACCTGGTGACGACTGCGCCTGCCTTCTACGCCATCCTGCCCTTTACCCCCATCATCGGGGTGCTGGTATTTGACGGCAAATGGGGTCCGCAGCTGGATATCGTCACCATCATCGTCATGTGCATGGTGCTGGCCAGCCTGCTGGAGCTCGTGCGGATCCGAAATGGCAAGGAGCTGCTGGACGGTCTGCAGGTCTGCTGGCGCAACATGGCTGATGCCTTTGCCGGTGTGGTCATGCTGCTGGTCGGTGCTGGCGTCTTCGCCCAGGGTCTGATGACCATCGGCTTTATCGACACCCTGCTTGCTCACGCGCAGGATCTCGGTTCCGGCGGCCTGATCATGATGCTGTCACTGGTGGTGATCACCACCCTGGCCGCCTTCACCACCGGTTCGGGTAATGCCCCCTTCTACGCCTTCGTGGAGTTGATCCCCAACCTGGCCAGCAGCCTTGGCATCAACCCGGCCTATCTGGTGATCCCGATGCTGCAAGCCTCCAACCTGGGTCGCACCATTTCTCCGGTCTCCGGGGTGGTGGTCGCCTGTGCGGGGATGGGCAAGCTCTCGCCGTTCGAGGTGGTCAAGCGCACCAGTATGCCGGTCGCCGTCGGCCTGCTGGTGGTGATCGTCGCCACCCAGATCATGGTACCCGCCTGATCGCTGACCAGCCCGGCACCCTGCCGGGCTGGTATCCTCCCCCTCCTTTGCAGTAGACTCGGTGCTCATTTTCCCCTAAGGAGGACCGAGATGAGTATTACGGTTCAACTTGCCCATTTCAGTGATTGCCACTCCCACTTCGATGGCGCGCCCATGAGCTTCTCCCCTATCGGTGAAGGCCAGTGGCGCACCCAGTGCGGCGGTTATGCCCGGATCCTGACCCGACTGACCCAACTGCGTGCAAAAGCCGCAGCTGCCGGCCAGCGTTTTCTGTTTCTGCACGGTGGCGACTCCTTTCAGGGCTCGCTCTATTTCAACCGCTTCAAAGGGCGCGCCAACGCCGACCTGCTCGCCATGCTGGCCCCCGATGCCATGGTACTTGGCAACCATGAGTTCGATCTGGGCAACGGCCCGCTGGTGGAGTTCTTGCGCCAGCTCGATTTTCCGGTGCTGGCCGCCAATCTGGATAACAGTCAGGAGCCTGCCGACACGCCGTTTGGGCTGTGGGATATTCCCCATCTCTACGACGCCCATCAGCCCTGGCATCGTCAGATGATCGACGGGGTTCCCTTTGCGCTGCTCGGCATCACCCTCGCCCAGATGGCTGCCATCGCCAACCCGGATCCCCACACCCGTTTCCACGCGGTCGCCGACACCCTCACCAGGGTGTTGCAGGAGATCAAGCGCGAAGGGATCCAGCATATCGTGCTGCTGAGCCACCTCGGGCTGGATCAGGACAAGCTGCTGGCCGAGCGCTTCCCCGAGCTCAGCCTCATCATCGGCGGCCATACCCATAGCCTGCTCGGCGATCTCGCGCCGCTGGGTCTGCCAAGCGAAGGCAGTTATCCGCTGATGAACAACGGGGTGGCTATTTTGCACGCTGGCCACAGCGCCCTCTGCCTCGGTGTCTGCGAGCTCACCTTCGATGAGGCGGGCCGCGTCGTGCAGAGTCAGGGGCAGCTGGAGTGGCTCCCCTGGCAGCCCTGGCCATTTGCCTCCACCCCACCCGCCGGGCTCACCTTCTGCGAGCCGGATGCACAGCTTGAAAAACATCTGGCCAAACGCTATCGGCCTGAGATTGAAACCATGAGCCAGCGCATCGTCACCCGACTGGCGGCGCCACTGCCCCATCAGCGGCTGCCGGATGCCACCCTGCCGCACGGCAGCCAGCTCGCCCCGCTGGTGGCCCGCGCCATGCTGACCGCTGCCCGTGAACAGGTAGGCGAGGTGGACTTTGCCCTGCACAATGCTGGCGGCGTGCGCTGCTCGCTGGAGCCGGGCCCCCTGAGCGAAGCGGATATCGCCGGTCGCCTGCTGCCGTTTGCCATTCCCCTCACCCTCTATCGGGTGCACGGTCACGAGTTGGCGGAGGCGCTGGAGAATGCCATCGACAACGCCACCAACAACGGCGTGGTCGGCAATGGCAACGGCAGCTTCCCCTACACCGCAGGGGTGCGATTCACCTATCAGGCCGATCGGCCCAAGGGCCAGCGCATCACCCGACTGGAGTGGGAAGCCGCCCCCGGCCAGTGGCAAGCGGTCAATGCCGCACAGGTCTATCGCGGGGTGTCGAGCGCCTATACCGCCTCCGGCAAGGAGGGTTACACCGCACTGGCGCGCACCCTGACCCAGCACAATCAGGAGCTCGGCATCACCCTGGCCGACGCTTTTATCCGCTGGGCCCGTCACCTGCCGACACTGGAAGCGCAGCCCCCCCTGCTTGAGTACATCCATTGATGCAGAGGGGGAATGGCTGGCTTCGCCACATCCCCCTGACGGCCAATATTGCCGCAGCCAGCGCCCGGTTCCCTGCAAGAACCGGGCTTTTTCGAGAATATTTGCCCCACACGGGCCTGCCCCATTGCATCGCACTCACTAGCTCGGCAAGATAGGCCCGCTTTCAAGACCAGCTGCAGGAACAGGCGACTTCATGAATCACTCCATCCGTTTCACTCCCCCTCGCGTCAACCCGGGTATCAAGCCAGCCATTGTGCTGCTGACCGCCTTGCTGGCGCTGCTCTTCTGTCTGCGCAACCCGCTCTTCCACGCCATGGCGCCGGGGTTTGATGCCTCGCTGTTCGCGGTGATGGGCAAGATGTGGAGCGAAGGGGGGGTGCTCTATCGCGACATGATCGACATCAAGGGGCCGATGATCTTCGCTCTCGACGCACTGGGCTATCGAATGGGGGGATTTGTCGGGATCTGGACACTGGAGTGGGTGCTCTGCTGGCTCGGATTGCTGGCCAGCTGGCAGGCCTTTGCCCAGCTCGGACTCTCGTTCAAGGCGCGCCTTGGCGCCATGCTGGCGGTGCTGGCTCTCTACGGCACCCGTTACTACTACGGCAACATGACTGAGGACTGGACCTTCCACCTCGCCCTCATCGCACAGTGGGCCTTCATCACCCTGCTGCTGGACAAGGGATTTCGCTGGTGGCCGGCGCTGGTGGCGGCCCTCACCTTCGCCATCGTCGCCTGGATGCGCACCAACAACGGCGCCTTCTGGGGAGCCTGGTATCTGGTGCTGTTCTGCCACTGGTGTCTGCATGAGAAGTGGCGTGATGCCATCTTGCTGCTCATCTCCAGCCTGCTGGGGCTGGCGCTGATTGGCGGCCCGCTTTACGCCTACTTCCAGCAGCATGATCTGCTGGCGGCCTTCAAATACTACGCCTTCGACATTTTCTTCGAAGGGAGCTACGGCAATGGCTTCTCCCCCATGGTGGGCGCCGTCGGCCTGCTGCGCACCGGCCTTGTGATGCTGCTGCCCGCCTTCATCATTCTGATGCTGAGCCGCCGTCAGGAGTGGTATCTGCCCGCCCTGCTGGCAACCCTGTTTGGGGTGCTGTTTACCCTGATCGCCAACTCGGTCTCCGGCCATGTGTTCGATCACTACGACGTGCTCTATCTGCAACTGGCAGTGCTGCCGCTGGCGGTATTGCTGGATCGCAGCGAACAGCAGGCAGATGCCATCGGGCTGCTCTGCATCTCGCTGGTGGTGCTCACCGCCAGCTGGCTGCTGGCCCAGCAGCTCGGTTTTGGCTGGAGCACCAAGGAGTGGTCCCTCGAGCGGGTCAACGAGGTGCTCGGCACCAGCCTGCTGTGGGCGCTGCCGGTGCTGATCCTCATCCCCCTCTGGCGAGCCTGGGATGTGCGCAGTGCCACCCCCTGGCTGGCGACGCTGGCCATGCTGCTGCTGATGATCAACAACGCCTGGGAAGGGACCCTCAAGGGTCGCCCCTTCAATCCGGCGGCGCAGGTACGGGTCGATCGCATCAAGGCCGAGACAGTCCCGAGCGACAAGATCTGGGTCGATGGCATCCAGCCGCAATATTATCTCTGGACCGATCGCCAGCCAGCGTCCGCCTATCTCTTCTTTGCCAACGTCAATCCGCCCTATGACGTGCGCGAGCGGGTGCTGGCCGATATCCAGCGCCAGAATCCGAAGTTCATCATCGCCAAGCCGGATCGGGTGAGCGAGGAGCTGAAAAAGCCGAGCTCCCCTTCCCATCTCGCCTTTTATCAATACCTGACCAGCCACTACGAAGAGGTGGATCCGGGTCTCTATCGCCGACGCTGATCGTCAATACGCCCCGCAGGGCGGCCATTGTTGCAATGGCCGCCCTTTTTATTGCGCCAGATCGCCTTGCAGCGGCGGCCCGCAGTAGGCAAGCCCGCCCGAGATAACTACAATGACGCTCTTTTTGATGTAACGAGTGACACCATGGCGGAACTGACTTATCTGGGCGGCTATCCAGACCCCCTCAAGGCACAGGTACAGCAGCTGATTGCGGCGGGCAAGCTGGGGGAGATGCTGGCCAAACGCTATCCGGAAAGCCACCAGATCCAGAGCGACAAGGCGCTGCTTGCCTACACCATGGAGCTGAAGAACCGCTACCTCAAGAGCTCGGCGCCCCTGTCAAAGGTGGTGTTCGATGGCAAGATCAACGTGATCAAGGATGCCCTCGGCCTGCACACCTACGTCAGCCGGGTACAGGGCAGCAAGCTCAAGGCCAAGAACGAGATCCGCATCGCCGCCCTGTTCAAGGAGGCGCCGCCCCCGTTCCTGAAAATGATCGTGGTGCACGAGCTGGCCCATATCAAAGAGAAGGATCACAACAAGAGCTTCTACCAGCTCTGCCAGCACATGGAGCCCGACTATCATCAACTGGAGTTTGATCTCAGACTCTGGCTCACCTGGCGTGATATCGACAAGGCCAACCGCTAGGCTGACAACCGTTTCAGGGAGGAAACATGTCATTTGCCGCCATCCCCTTTGGTGCCACCCGCTTTATTGCCACTTTGGTAATGGCCAACTTGGGCTGCGCTGCCTATCCCCGCCGCGCGTCACGCGGGCTGCTGGCGCTGCTGCTTCTGCTCGCGGGCCACAGCGCCCTGGCCGATGAGCGCTGGCAGAGCGACAGCTATCTGGTCGAGAGCTTTATGGCCATCGCCATGGAGCGGGAGTATGGCGAAGCCAGGCAGACCCGTTTTGCCCGCTGGCAGCAGCCGATCCGGCTGCAACTTATCAACGAATCGGGTGACAAGCCGCTGCAGGCCGACGTAGTGAAGGTACAGGCGGCCCATCTGGCCCGCATCACCGGCCACCCCATCAGCATGGTGACCGCAAAGCCCAACCTCACCCTGATCATGACCGACTACAGCAAGATGAAGAGCTGGGCCAACCGCACCATGGGGGGGGATCCATCGGTCAAGATGGCGCTCAAGGAGGGGCTCTGCCTTGCCAACTTCGCAACCAATGCGAAACACGAGATCAGCCGTGCCACCATCATCATTCCGGTAGACTACAGCAGAGCCAAGGGGCGTTTTCTCGACTGCGTGGTGGAGGAGTTCACCCAGGTGATGGGTCTGCCCAACGACTCGGACAAGGTGTTTCCCTCCATCTTCAATGACAACAGCATCGACAGCTTTTTGACCGGGCTGGACTATGTGCTGCTCAAGATGGCCTATCACCCGGCCCTCAAAGCCGGAATGAGCAGTGCCGAGATCCGCGCCGCACTGCCCATTGCGCTGGCCGACCTGCGCGCCAAAGGGGAGATCCGCGAAGCCAACCGCCGGGTGCAGCAGCAGAGCCTGAAAAGCTGGGCGGGACTGTAACGGCATGGCTCAACCCAGAGCCAGACAAGCCACTGCGACTCACCACCAACAAAAAACGCAGCCACCTGGCTGCGTTTTTTGTTGTATGGGTATCAGCAGTGCATTAGCAGGCATGCCCGTTTATCCGCAGCCCATTTATCCACCGCCCAGAATTATCCACTGACCATGGGGATCAGGATGCGACGTTCTCTTCCGGCATCCAGCTGTCGGCGTTCTCCCACACCTCCTGCACCATAGCTTCGGCCAGCTCTTTGTCTTCCTTGCTGGCACGGCTGACGGTCAGGGCCATGGTACTGCCCGGCGCGACCCGCACATGGATGTCGGGAAATTTTTCGCCAAGCTGCTTGAGCAGCTCCTGACGCAGCGCCTCCATGGTCGAGGTCGGGATCTGATGTTTTCTGTCGATGATGATTTCAAGACGCATAGGAAACTTCTCCATGATTTATAACTGTATTTTTATCCAGTATTCATGGGAAGTAAAGTGCCAACTTGCACCAATCAGAAAAGATCCAGCTGCTGACCACAGATCCGGTCGAACGACTCGCCGATAAAGGGCAGGATGGCATCGGCAATGGGCCGCAACTGCTTGTCGATATAGTGTTCGTAATCGATGGCGCTGCGCCGGTACTCCAGCGGTTCTGGGCCATTGAGGGTCATCAGATAGGCGATGGAGCCCCGATGCTGATAGCGCTGGGGCAGACCGCGGCGCAGGTTCTCCTCATCGGCCAGCCGAGCTGCCCGCACATGGGGCGGCACATTCTTCTGATACTCCTCGAGCTTCTGGCGCAGCCGTTTGCGGTAGATGAGCAGATCGTCGTGACGACCTGCGCGAGTCTCATCCACCATGGTGCGCACATAGCCGCTGGGATCTTCATCGTGAAACACCAGCTCATAGAGGCGAGTCTGAAACTGCTTGGCCAGCATGGTCCAGTCGGTGCGCACCGATTCGAGCCCCTTGAACACCAGCTGTTCACTCCCCTCACTGGCCTTGCCAACCAGCCCCGCATAGCGCTTCTTGCTGCCCTTCTCCAGCCCGCGGATGGTGGGCATCAGAAAGCGGCGATAGTGGGTCTCGTACTGGATCTCGAGATAACTTGGCAGATCGAACTCGCGCCTGATCAGTGCAGCCCAGTTATCGTTGATCATTTGAGCCAGTCGCTGGCCGATCTCGTCCGCCTCATCGGGGCTGGTCTCGCGCCCCAGATGGACAAAGGTGGAGTCGGTGTCGCCATAGATCACCTCGAACCCCTTCGCCTCAATCCACTCGCGGGTCTGCTGCATGATGCTGTGGCCACGCAGGGTAATGGACGAGGCTAGGCGCGGATCATAGAAACGGCAGCCCCCCGACCCCAGCACGCCGTAGAAGGAGTTCATGATGATCTTGATGGCCTGGGAGAGCGCCTTGTTGCTGGCGGCCTTGGCTCTGTCCCGTGCCGCCCACAAGGTAGCGATGAGATCCGGCAAGAAGTGCCGCTCGCGGGAGAACATGGCGCCGCGAAAGCCCGGAATAGCGTGGTCGGGGTGTTGCAACCCCTCGATAAGTCCCATGGGATCGATGCAGAAGGTGCGGATGATGCTGGGGTAGAGGCTCTTGAAATCGAGCACCAGCACATGGCGATAGAGACCGGGTTTGGAGTCCATCACATAGCCGCCGGGGCTCGCTAGCCCACCGTCGGCTGGCAAATTGGGGGCCACGTAACCGCCACGATGCAGCCGTGGCAGATAGAGGTTGGTAAAAGCCGCCACCGAGCCCCCCACCCTGTCCAGCTCAAGGCCAGTGAGGGAGGCGCGCTCGATGGCAAAGGGGATGAGGTGGCAGTAATCGAAGATCTCCCACACCAGTTTGCAATCTTCCAGGTTGTAGCGGGCCAGTGCCTCCTTGTCGGAGTGGAACAGCTCGGTGATCTTCTCCCCCCGATTGGCCACGTCCTCGATATCCTTGCCACGGCCAAGCAGTTCGCTCGCCACCGCATCCAGGCTGTAGCTGGCAAACTGCCAGGTGGCGCTTTTGAGGGTATCGATGCCATCGAGCACCATGCGTCCGGGGATAATGACGTTACCGGTCTGGGGATCACCCCGTGACGAGCGCCAGAAGCAGAGCTCACGACCCCGCCCGAGCCGCAGCCGCCGCTTGTTAAGCTCGGCGCGGCGTAGCAGCAGGCGAAAGTCAAAATTGACCACGTTCCAGCCAATCACCAGATCGGGGTCATGCTGGCTGAACCAGCTCTCCAGCGCACTCAGCAGGGCGCTCTCGTCCTCTACCCACTGGACCTGGGTGCCCCAGCTCTCAGCATCCGCCTCCGAGGTGCCGATCATGATGACCCGCGCATCCTGTTCGCTGTAAAGGCCGACCGAGAAGAGGGCACCGTCCATAGCGCACTCCACGTCGAGGGACACCCAGGAGAGGGTTGGCGTCACCGCCTGCGGCGCGCAGCGCGCCTCGTTGACCTCCCAGTAGCCCTGCTTGCCTCCCTTCTTCACCGCCCGGCCATCGAAACGCACACCAGCTGTGATGAAACGCTCCATCAGAAACCGCTCCGGCAGCCGGATATCCGCCTCAAAGTGCTCCAGCCCGCGAATAAGCAGCAGCTCGATGGCGCGGTGAAAGGCGCTCAGGGTGGCGAAATAGCAGCCCACCACAGGGCGACCGTCGAAGGTGTGCATTGGCAGGCGGCGAAACCGCCCGCTCACCCCGGCCCCCTTGAACAGCTCGGCGGCTTCTGCCATATGGCTCTGCGGCAGGAAGAACACCGGCTCCTGCCCCGGCACCACCACCCGTACCGGCCCCTGCGCGCTCCAGAGCCACATCACGATTTCGGTGGTGGCTGCCTGCCCGTTGCGGCCGCGCACGTCCCGACCGTGGCGGGTCAGGATAAAACCGTCGAGCGGCGGAGTGGCGGGTACGGTGGGCTGGGTTGCAGTCATGAAGCGTAAAGGGGCTGTCCGAGAATGGGACTATTGTACGTTCATACAGTGCCTGCTCGCAATCGTCACGCTGGCTGCGAGGCGGGGGTCAAACTGGTAAGCTCGATCCGGTCGTTATTCCCGCCCATCCCGTTCTGACCACTCTTCGCCGACAAAAGGAGTCTATGTGGCAATCTATTCCCTGCTGGATCAGCTGGCTATCCCCTACCAGCGCTTTGACCATCCCCCAGTGTTTACCTGTGAGGAGGCGAGCAAGTTGCTGCCCGACCTGCCCGCAGCCAAGACCAAGAACCTCTTTTTGCGCGATCCGAAAAGCGAGCGGCTGTTTCTGGTGGTGAGTCCGGAGGAGCGCCGGGTCGATCTCAAGGAGCTGGCGGTCATGCTCGGCGTCAAGCGGCTGAGCTTTGGCTCCCCCGAGCGGCTCGATGCGGTGCTCGGCCTTACCCCGGGCTCGGTGACCCTGCTCGCCATGGTGCGCGACAGGGAAAAAGCGGTAGAGCTGGTGGTGGACGAGGCCATCTGGCAGGCCGAACAGGTGCAGTGCCATCCGCTGGTCAACACCGCTACTCTGATCATCCGCCTCGACGATGTGCGCCGCCTGCTGGCCCACCTCGGGCGGGAGGCCAACGTCATGCGGCTGCCGGTCATTATTGACTGACCCAAGAGTGTGGGAAGCATAAACGCTCCGGCGTCATGCCCCGCCCCTGATTAATCGAGTCAGCAGCCCTCTTGTGGCGGTTGTTGCCGCGATCGTGCCCGGATCACTTGAACCATTGCTCAACGGCGCAATTCATGCTGTGATCCGGCCCAGTCACCCGGCCCTGAGGTCGCTGCGCCGTTCCCGGCAGGAAGAGCCCAAACCCTTGATGCAGAGTCTGTTTTCCTCGGCCCAGTTGCTGAGTCTGGTGCTGTTCGTCAGCCTGTCGCACATCGGGGTCGCGGCCATTTTCGCCTACCTGTGGCATACCCAGCGACAGCTGCGCTCCCTGCTCTACTGGTCGGCCAGCGAACTGGCCATCGCCGCCGCCTTTGGCTGCCTGCTGCTGCGACCCCTTACGGGAGAGATCTCCCTTGCCAATATCCTGCTTACCAATCTGCTGATCATCGCCACCCCGCTACTCTATGAGCGGGGGCTGCGCCACTTCTTCCGGCGCGAGGCCGACCGTTTCGGCTGGCTCTGCCCGCTCCTTGCCCTCGCCGGCTTCCTGCTATTCGCTGTCACCGCCACACAGCTACCGCAGGATGACATACACAGCCGGATCGTGGTGCTATCCGGGGCCATCTCGCTGCAAATGTGCCTGCTGCTGTGGCAGCTCTGGCGCTATCAGCGGTTGGCCCCCGCCTACCGGGTGCTGCGCTTTGCCATCTTGCTGCTTGCGCTGCAACTGGCCCTGCAACTGATCAGGATGGCCAAGCATCAGTGGTGGCCTGAGTCGGCTGCCTCCAGCCTGACCGATCCCCTGCTCGGCCCGGTGATCCTGCTCAGCCTGCTCTTTACCATTGCCCGCAGCTTCATTTTGCTGAGCCTGGTGCACACCCGTCAGCAGCAGGCGCTGCTCGCCACCCAGCGCGAGCTGGAGCGGCGCGCCAACCTGGATGCCCTGACCGGACTGGACAGCAGACACTATTTCGAACACCAGGTGGCCCTGCGTGCCCGCGAGATGGCTAGCCCCGGCCAGCTGCTGCTGATCGATCTGGACAACTTCAAGCAGATCAATGACCGCCACGGTCATCCCGCTGGCGACGCCATGCTGCGGGCGGTGGGACGGGTGATCCGGGAGAGCCTGCCGACGGCGGGGCTAGCCGGGCGCCTTGGCGGCGACGAGCTGGCGCTGCTGGTGATGGAGACTTCGCAAACGCTGCCGGCCTGCTGCCAGACCCTGCAGCAGCGGGTCGCAGACGCCACTCGGTCGCTGGCCGGTGGCCCCATCAGCCTCAGCATAGGGCTCACTTCGCTGCAGCAGGGCGAGAGCTTTGAGCAGGCCTATTCGCGCGCGGATCGGGCACTCTATGCCGCCAAACAGGCTGGCCGCCAGCGCGCCTGCATCCAGGAGCCACACCACAGCGAACCCTGGCCGCTGTGGCCTCTGGCCACCCAGACCTGATGCAACCCCTCATCGAGTGCCGGGCCGCTCGGCTGACCGACGCCCCCGCCTACCGCCGCTACGAGGCCGAATGTGGCGCCGCCGGGTTGCCGCTCTATCAGGTGGCGCAATTCGGCTCGACTCAGTGGCTGCAGGAGTTGCTCGCCCATGCCAATGGCCTGCATCTGCCGCCGGGCTACCTACCGACCACCACCTATTTTGCCCTCGAAGGGGAAGCGCTCCTCGCCACCTTGCGCCTGCGCCACGGCGACAAGCCAAGCCACCCACCAGTGGCTTGGCTATATCGATTACGAGACCATCCCACCCGCCGGGGTGAAGGGGTGGCCCGCACCCTGCTCGGCTGGCTGCAACGCCATGTTCTGAGCGAACCCGTGCTCATCAGCTGTGACGAGGCAAATCCCGCCTCGCTCAAGGTCATTGCCGCCGCCGGCGGGCAATGGCTGGATCGTCGCTACCATGCTGGCGATCGCTGCTGGGTCCGGTTTTACCGGCTGGCCCCGGCCAAGAGGCCAGGGCTGTGCGGCAGACAATAAAAAAGAGCACCACTAGGCGCTCTTTTTCCATTGACCACGGCCACCAACAAGATCAGTAGCTGTCTTCCTCTTCGGCCTTCATCCTGGCCTGACGGGCCAGTGCCTCCTCTTGGGCGCTCTCGATCTCGTGCAATACAGAATCGAGATCCACCTGCTCGCGGCTCTCCTCGAACAAGCCGGTCAACTCGCTGTCGGGGGTCAGTTTGCCATCTTCAAACAGCGCCCACATCTCCAGGGCATAACGGGTCTTGAGCAGCTCGGGGGCATACATACCGTAGTAGTTGCGCATGTTGTTGACGTCCCGCTCCAGCATCGCCTTGGCCTGGTTGTTGGCGGCGGCATCCACCACCTGGGGCAGGTCGATGATGACCGGGCCCTGTTCATCCACCAGCACGTTGAACTCGGAGAGATCGCCGTGGATAAGACCGGCGCAAAGCATCCGCACCACGTAACGGATCACCTTGGCATGGTCGATGACCGCCTGCTCGGGGGTAAGCGCCACATCGTTGAGGCGCGGCGCGACATTGCCATCCTCATCGGTGATAAGTTCCATCAAGAGGACACCATCGAGGCAGACATAGGGCTGCGGCACCCGCACACCGGCCGCCGCCAACTTGAACAGGGCGTCGACCTCGGTGTTCTGCCACACCTCTTCATGCTGTTTGCGGCCGTACTTGGAGCCCTTCTCCATGGCGCGAGCGCTGCGGCTGTTACGCACCTTGCGCCCCTCCTGATAGACCACGGCCTGCTTGAAGCTGCGCTTGGACGCCTCTTTATAGACTTTGGCGCAGCGGATCTCGTCGCCGCAGCGCACCACATAGACGTCGGCCTCTTTGCCGCTCATCAACCGGCTGACGACCTCATCGACCAGGCCGTCATCAACCAGAGGTTGGATTCGATTTGGAATTTTCATGGCCGCCCTTTTACCCTATTTCCGCTCTCGAAGATAGCTCCGCGCACGCTCACCTGCCTCTCCCTTTCATAAGACACCCTGTTATCCCCTGTTTGCGCTGTTTTTGTCCACCCGTTCGCCTTAAAAACCACCAGCAGCAGACCAAATACGAAAGGCGCCTGTGCCAACAAAAATGGCCCGCAAGCGGGCCAATTTTCAAGGTTCGGGCGGCAAGCCCTGACGAATACGCTGGATCCCCGCTTCATAGAGGCCGTCATCCCCCTCCTGATGCTCCAGGGTTTCGAAGATCTTGAGAAACCACATGTACTGCTCGGGATGGCGGGCCACCTGCATCTCCACCACCCGGTTCATGGCATTGACGTCTGCCAGCAGATCGGCGGTGGGATAAGGGTCAAACGGCGGCTCAATCTCCAGCAGATAGCGTCCCTCATCCTCGTCATAGCTGGCGAAGATGGGCACGGCTCTGGCACCAGTCAGCTTCACCAGCTTGGGCAGCGCGGGCAGGGTTGCCTTGGGGCGACCAAAAAAGGGAACAAACACGCTCGCCTCGCGGCCGTGATCCTGATCCGGCAGGTAAAAAAAACTGGCACCGGCGCGGATCGACTTGATCGCCGGTTTGATCCCGGCGCTGCGCTCATAGACCTTGCCCCCTTTGGCCCGCTCGCGGTTGATGTACCAGTCGAACACCTGATCTTTCGGGCTCTTCATCATGGTGCACATCTCGATGCCCATCATGGAGAAGTAGCGGCCAATCATGTCGACCGCCCAGGTGTGAGGCACCACCAGGATCACCGGGCGGCCCGCAGCCTGCTCCGCTTGCACATGCTCCCAGCCGGTGACCTTGATGCGGCGGGTCAGCCGCGCCTTGCTACGCCAGCTGAGCTCGCCAAAGCCCATAAAGGTCTTGAGCCCGACCCGGATCGATTTGAGCAGCAGCGCCTGCCGTGCAGCGGCATCCAGCTCGGGAAAGCAGATCTTGAGGTTGGTATCGGCGATATAGGCCTGCTTTTTCGAAAAACGCAGCAGGGTTGGAGAGACCAGATCGGCAAAGCGATCCCTCAGTCTCGCGGGGGTAAATGCCAGCAGGGAGAGCAGGCCCAGCGCACACCAGCTGCCCCACCATTTGGGATGCAGCAGGCGGCTATGAAATGAGGTATCAAATACCGGATCTAACGCAGACATGGCGGCCATCAAGTCATCAAAAACAAACGGTTATTGTAGTTATCCTGACATTTTTTTCTACCCTGGGGAGGCTGGCCATCAGCCTGCAAGGCACTGATCAGACTAGTTATCATAAAAAATGGCCCACCTGGGGCCATTTCAATCAATCCAAATTCTGGGTCAGCCGTGGGGTGACAATCCCTTGCGGATCCGCTGGATCCCCGCCTCGTAAAGGCCATCCAGCCCCTCCTGATCTTCACGGGTATCGAAGATCTTGAGGAACCACATATACTGGCCCGGATGGCGCATCAGCTGCTGTTGCACCATGTCGTTCATGCGACAGGTATCGGCCATCACATCCTCGGTGGGATAGTTGTCGAACGGTGCCTCAATCTCCAGTCGGTAGCAGTGGTTCGCTTCGTCATAGCAGGCGAGCAGCGGCACCGCCTTGGCACCACTGACCTGCACCAGACGGGGCAAGGCAGGCAGGGTCGCTTTGGGATAGCCAAAGAAGGGGGCGAAGATGCTCTTCTCGCGGCCATGATCCTGATCCGGCAGATAGAAGAAGCTGCGACCGCTCTTGATGGTTCTGATCACCGCCTTGATCCCGGCGCTGCGCTCATAGACGCGGCAACCGTTCTTGGCTCGCGCACGGTTGAGGTGCCAGTCAAACACCGGATTGCGCGCCCGTTTCATCATGGTGCACATGGGCACCCCGCGCTGGGTGAAGCAGTAACCGGCGGCATCCACCGGCCAGGTATGGGGCACCACCAGGATCACCGGACGGCCGGCCGTCCGCTCCGCCTCGATATGCTCCCAACCGATCACCTGCATCCGGCTCATCAGATAACGCTGACTGCGCATGGTGAACTCGCCAAATCCCAACAGACTCTTGAGGCCGACCCGGATCGAGGTCAGTGCAATGGCATCCCGCTCTTCCGGGCTCTTGTCCGGGAAGCAGATCTCCAGATTGGTTCTGGCGATATAAATC
The DNA here is from genome assembly GCF_049174415.1 of Aeromonas sp. 601039. Lineage (NCBI taxonomy): Bacteria > Pseudomonadati > Pseudomonadota > Gammaproteobacteria > Aeromonadales > Aeromonadaceae > Aeromonas > Aeromonas sp. 601039. Next base: position 12,931 of record NZ_JAAKTL010000033.1, on the reverse strand, counting down.
TGTTTTTTCGAGATACGAAACACCAGCGGAGCCAAGGCTTCGGCCAAACGGTCGCGCAATCGCACCGGCACAAAGGCGAGCAACATCAGCACGCCGAGCGCCAGCCAGCTGAACCAGTAGCGGGGATGCAGAAAACGGGCTTCAAAAGAGGAGTCAAATACGGGATCTTGGGACGACATGTATTGGGGTCGAGCGAAAAAGTGGTGCTGCATTGTAGTCGTCCTGACAGGTAATACCAGTTAAATCCATGGCAAATAGCCCGCCACGGGCGCCACATCAAAAAACCATAAAAAAATACCCCGCACTGCGGGGCATTTTGCTCGTTACACAACCAGGGTGGAGGCTCTTTGTCCATCCATCGTATGACTGGTCGTTTATCCCGTCGCTCTCGGAGCGCACTGCTTATCCATTTCCCGATGTCACATCATCAAGATTTATCGGTGAGCCCCCTGGCGGGCCATGCCGTTATTCATTTCGGTATTACGCTGCGGCAGAAAAAACATCAGGTAACGCAGTGCCACATACCCGACGATCACGGTAGCCACCCCCAGCTCGAAGTGGGCCAGCAGTCTGATCTGCTCAACGTAGTGACTCCCTTGCGCAAACCCTTCAACCAGATGAGCCACTTTGAACAGAGCGGTGGCACCGATCACCAGCGGGAAGGTGAAGGCGGCATAACCCGGCGAGAAGGGCAGACGCAGCAGTTTGATGAAGGCCAGATAGATGATGCCGGTCATCAGGATGGCAATCCCCAGCAGCACGGCCACCAGCAGCAGTGACGGCTCCTGACTGACGGTCAGGTAACCGGCCAGAGAGAGGCTGGCAGGGGCCGCCAGAATGGCGATGGTCGGTTTGGCGGCATCCGGCACTTCATGGCTGAAGATCAGGCGATAGAGCATCAGCGGCAGCATCAGGCCGTAGCAGATGATCCCGAACCAGAGCAGACCGTTGGCCAGCGGGGCAAACTGACCACCCGGGAAGGCGACGTCAGCCACGATGATCCCCACCGGCGGCACGAACCAGCTCGGCACCATGTGGTGGATTTCAAACTCTTTGGCGCGATGCCAGATAAAGGTGGCCAGGAACAGCAGATGAACCGCCACGGCAAACAGCCAGAGGGCCTCGCCCGCTTGCGGCGCCATCATACCCAGCGCTTTGGAGACCACCATGGTGCCCATGGCATAGGTCGGTACCACACTGCCCACCACGGGGTGAGCGAGATCCTGCAACAGCAGGCGGGGGTGAAGCAGAAACTTGAAGGTCAGGATCACCAGCAGCACGGCCGCAATGGCAGCGCCCAGCAGTTGCATCCGGCCATCGAAGTGACCGGCATTTTCCCAACACCAACCAAGGCTGGCGATGCCCAGCGCCAGACCCGCCATGGGGGTTGGGGCGGCAGCCAGTGATTTACGGGTTCTTGCGATCATGATGACACCTTTCTATTGATGACTATGGCGATAGGATAATCGTCCCTTATCGTTTACGATATCTAAATGAATTAAATCAATCATTCAGGAAAACCAAACACGATGAAACTGACCCTGCAGCAGCTGAAAGTGTTCGCCACCATTGCCCGCTATGGAAACCTTGGCCTTGCCGCCAACGAGCTCTGCCTGAGCAAGGGGGCCGTCTCCCAGTCGCTGCAGGAGCTGGAGCGCCAGCTCTCCACCCCGTTATTTGACCGCATTCACCCCAGATTGCAGCTCAACAACGAGGGGCGCCTGCTGCAACCAGCTGCTGAAGAGCTGCTGACCCGGATGCAGGATATCGAGAACCTGTTCAGCCCCGATGCCGAGCCGAGCGGCCAGCTTCGCCTTGGTGCCAGCCAGACCATCGGCAACTACCTGCTCCCCACCCTGCTCGCCAGCAGCAAACAGGAGCTGGGACTCCCCCCCAAGGTGACCATCAACAACACTCACCTGCTCTGTCATGCGCTGGCCAACTTCGAGCTGGATATGGCACTGATCGAGGGGGAGAACCACCACCCCGACCTGCTCGCCGAACCCTGGCTACAGGACGAGATGCTGGTGGTGGCGCCACCCGGTCACCCGCTTGCCAACAAGAAAGAGCTCTCCCTCTCCCGACTTGGGGGCGAGACCTGGGTATTGCGTGAAGCGCAATCGGGCAGCCGCGAGCAGTTTATCCAGCAGATCCAGCCCGAGCTGCCCCGCTGGCAACCAGGGCTTGAACTCAACACCCTGGAGGCGGTGATGCTGGCGGTGGAGAAGGGGCTTGGCATCTCCTTTATCTCCCGGCTGGCAGCCTCGGATCGCCTGGCAGATGGGCGGCTGATCGCCCTGCCACTCTCCCGCCGCTTCCCGCGCCAGCTCTCCCTTATCTGGCACAAGCAGAAGTACCACTCCACCTCCCTGCGCCACTTTATCCACTTCTGCCGGGCTCAGGTGAAGGATGCCGCGGTGAGCCGCGCAGAGTAACGCCCGCTCGGAGCGCCGCTGGCAGACCCGCCCGCCAATGACGGAAAAAGCAGAGAGGGAGCCACGGCTCCCTCTCTTTGATTCGCTTCTGAGTATCACTTCGCCAGACTGCGCAACCAGCTGATCTCCTCGCCCCAGATGGACTCGTCTATGGTCTCGAGGATCAGCGGAATTCGATCGAAGCGATCATCATTCATGATGTGGCGGAAAACAGCCTCCCCCAGATTGCCCTCCCGCAAGCTGTGGTGGCGATCGACCCGGCTGCCGAAGGTGCACTTGGCGCCGTTGATATGCATCCCCTTGAGATAATGAAAACCCACCGTGCGGTCGAACTCGGCAAAGACGGCAGCGCAGCTCTCGGCGGTGCGCAAATCGTAGCCAGCGGCAAAGGCGTGGCAGGTATCGAAACAGATCCCGACCCGGCTCTTGTCCTCCACCCCCTCGATGATGGTGGCGAGGTGCTCGAACGACCAGCCGAGGTTGGTCCCCTGCCCGGCGGTATTCTCGATCACCGCCGTCACCCCTTCACTTCGCTCCAGCGCCCAGTTGATGGACTCGCTCACCAGCTTGAGGCTGGCAGCCTCTGGGATCTGCTTGAGATGGCTACCGGGGTGGAAGTTCAGATAGCAAAGCCCCAGCTGCTCGCAGCGCTTCATCTCATCGAGAAACGCATCGCGGGATTTGGCCAGACCATCGGGATCCGGGTGGCCCAGATTGATGAGGTAACTGTCGTGGGGCAGGATCTGCTCCGGCAGAAAACCGGCCTTGTCACAGGCCGCCTTGAAGGCGCGGATGGTGGCATCCGACAAGGGGGCGGCCTGCCACTGACGTTGATTCTTGGTAAAGAGGGCAAACGCGTTGGCCCCGATGGCCTGGGCGCGGGCGATGGTATTCTCCACCCCGCCGGCCGCACTGACGTGGGCTCCGATATATTTCATACAATCTCCTCGATACGGCAAGCCGCCATTATGCCGATCCCGCCCGGCCACGCAAAACCGGGATATCCGATAGCGGGTATCGACAAATAGCGCCACCTTGGCAAGGCGGCTGCGTTTCATGGCTCAATCGGCCTTCGCTGTGGCAACCTCTCCCCAGAAGGGATAGTTAGAGCCCGCCCGCGCCAGCATGGCGCCCATAAAAAACGCAGCGTATCGCCTGAGCAATAACGCTGCGTCTTTGGGTCTCTCGGCCGTCCCCCTTGCCGTGGCCCGAATGGCCAGCGACAAGGGAGCAAGAATGCGCGGGGAGAGTCGCCTTAGAACGGCATCTTGAAGCCTGGCGGCAGTTGCATGCCACCGGTCAGCTCGCCCATCTTGGCCTTGTTCTGCTCTTCCACACGACGCACGGCATCGTTACAAGCGGCGGCGACCAGATCTTCCAGCAGCTCCTTGTCATCTTCCATCAGGGAGGGGTCGATCTCGATGCGACGGACGCTGTGGCTACCGGTCATGGTGACCTTGACCATGCCAGCACCGGCTTCACCGGTCACTTCCATCTGAGCCAGCTGCTCCTGCGCCTTCTGCATACGCTCTTGCATCTGTTGGGCCTGTTTCATCAGGTTCCCCATTCCACCTTTACCAAACATATGTCGTCTCTCGTCTTGAAATCCGGCATCCAGCGCCGGGCTGTGGGCTTGTCTGTCCTAGATGGGGACAGCCAAACTGCTTTTCAACCGGAAGCAAGCTCCCGGCCACGGAATTTAGCGGTTGAGGGGCTCGATGCTCTCGTGATGGAGCACGGCACCAAACCGCTGAACTAAAAACTGTACGTTGGGATCCTGCTCCAGATCCCGGGTCACCTGCTCGCGCACCCCGAGATAAAGGCGATGTTCGATCTCGAGGGGGGTCTCCTGGTCAGGCACCACGCCGAGCGTCACCTCGACCTGCACCGGTTGACCCAGCGCTGGCCCGATGATCTCGGCCAGATCGGCGCGCGCCTTGTCGCTCACCAGATGGCGCTGCTCGGGCTTGAGGGTTAGCAGTACCTTGTCCCCTTCCCGCGTCATCACCGAGTTGATGGCCAGCTGGCGCAGCCGCCCTCCCACCTGAGTGTGAGCGATCAACTCGGCCCAAGGGTCGCCGCAACCATTGAGCAGCGAGGAGGGGATAAGGCGAGTCGCCTCTCCCTCTTGCGGCTCGCTGTCGCTCTCGAGCTCATCCCAGTCGATGGTCTCCATCACCGGCTGAACGGGCTCATCCTGCGTCACAGGGGTAGCAGCCACCGCCGTGGTGGCAACGGGTGGCTGGGTCGCTGGGGCGGGCGTCACCGCAGGCGCCGCAGCGCTGCGCTCGCCGGGTCGATAGCTCGGCTGCCCGTCGAGATCCCAGGGGGGCAGATCGGTTGGCTGGGCCGGTGCCGTGACAGGGGCGTGGCTCATCACCTGAGTCTGCTCGGCAAAGCCCTGATTGAGGTACTCCTCGTATTCCCCGTTGTCACCCTGCGGCTCGTAACCGTCGCCATAGAGATCCACCGGCGGCAGATCATCATAGTGACCCATCGCCGCCATCCCCTGCCCGACCGATTGGCTGACCGGAGCAGGTTGTTGGGTGACGGCCGGTGCAGCAGCGGGCGCAACAGGGCGAGCTGGCGCAACCGGCACCGCGCGCGGCGCGGGCGCCGCCGGGGCATCCTGACCACGCTGGCGGCTGCGCAGCATGTTTCGCTTGCCAAGCAGGCTTTGCATGCTCGACACCGCCGAAACAGCTTCAGGAGCGGTAACCGGCGCAATTGTCGGTTCGAGCGCGGGCTCGAAGGGGGCAGTCAGCGACTCGCCACGGGAATGGTCCGCGTAGGCTGCGGCAGAAGCTTGTTCATCAGCATCTGCGGGCTGTGCAGCTGAGTGCGCAGACACATCGGGTTGCGCATGGGTCAACGCGGGCTCGGGTTGATACCCCATGCCTGCGGCTTCACGCAGCAGTTCATCCTGCTGGCTGAACAGCTCGGCGGCTTTTGCCTCCTCCTCGCTGTCGGCGGGGTTGCCGATGTCATCCACCATCGCAGGCAGGGAGACATCAACAGCGGGCACGGCACTGTTAGCAACAGGGCTGGCTAGCGGTGCAGGCACGGCGCCGCTGATCGGTGCCAGTGCGGCCGATTCAGCGGCCGGGCGCTTTCCCGGCAAGGAGGCTACCGGCGTGGCACTGCTCGCCGCACTGCTCGTCATTGACGGGGGCAACGCGGTGAGGCTGGCCGGATACAGGGCATCGCGCCTTGGCGAGAAGGCGAGCATCCGCAGGCAGGTCATCTCCAGCGCAGTGCGGCCATCGGGGGCCCAGGGCAGATCTTTACGGCCACCCAGCACGATCTGGTAGCAGAGCTGCACCTCTTCCGGGCTCATCGCCTTGGCCAGTTGCAGCAGGGAATCGGCATCCGCCCCCTGCTCCTGCACGCTGGCAGGCAGCAGCTGCGCCATGGCGATGCGATGGAGCAAGCCTTCCAGCTCGGCGTGGAGCTGATCAAAATCGGGGCCCAGGGTGGCGATCTCGGTGATCTTGGCCATGGTCGCGGGGGCATCTTGCCGCAAAATGGCTTCCAGCAGCTGGTGCAGATGGCGGTGATCGAGCGTGCCCAGCATCGCCAGCACACTCTCGAGGCGCACGCTACCATTGCCGTGGGCCAGCGCCTGATCGGTCAGGCTCAGGGCATCTCGCATACTGCCGTCGGCGGCTTTGGCCAGGGCCAGCAGGGCGCGTGGTTCGAAGGGCTGCCCCTCCTGATCCAGCACCCATTCGAGCTGCTTGGCGATCTGGGTCTGATCCAGACTCTTCAGATGAAACTGCAGGCAGCGCGAGAGAATGGTAATGGGCAACTTCTGCGGATCCGTGGTGGCCAGCAGAAACTTCACATAGGGGGGCGGCTCTTCCAGGGTTTTCAGCAGCGCGTTGAAGCTGTGGCGCGACAACATGTGCACTTCATCGATGAGGTAGACCTTGAAGCGGCCGCGGGCCGGACGGTACTGCACGTTGTCGAGCAGCTCGCGGGTATCTTCCACCTTGGTGCGGGACGCCGCGTCAATCTCCAGCAGGTCGACAAAGTTGCCCTGATCGATCTCGCGGCAGGTATCACAGACGCCGCATGGGTGGCTGCTGATCCCCTGCTCGCAGTTGAGGCTCTTGGCCAGAATACGGGCGATGGTGGTCTTGCCGACCCCGCGGGTACCGCTCAGCAGATAGGCGTGATGCAGCCGTCCCTGATCCAGGGCGTTGGTCAAGGCGGTCAGCACATGTTGCTGGCCTACCACTTGTTCAAACGTATGGGGGCGCCATTTACGCGCCAGAACCTGATAGCTCATAAATCCATCATGCAGGGAAGACAGGGCATTGAGGCCGGATGCTAACACAAATGGCGGGCTGGCTGTATCGGCTATCGGTCAGAGCGGGAGGGATCGCTTGATTTTCAAACCGATGCCCGCAAGGGCACCGGTTCAATGCAGGCCCGATGCAGAGGATCGGGCCGAAGAGGCATTACTCGCCGGCCAGCTCGACCAGTGAGACTACCTTGATGCCAGCAGCAGTCAGGCGGGCATCGCCACCCAGAGACGGCAGGGAGATGATGAAGGCCGCATCGGCAACTTCACCACCGGCACGGCGGATCAGCTTGACGGTCGCATCAACGGTACCACCGGTCGCCAGCAGATCGTCCACGACCAGCACCTTGTCACCAGGCACGATGGCATCGGTGTGCAGTTGCAGGGTGTCAGTGCCGTACTCGAGGGCATAGGACTCCTCGATCACTTCGCGCGGCAGCTTGCCCGGCTTGCGGACCGGTACGAAGCCCAGCCCCATGGCATAGGCAACCGGCGCGCCAAAGATGAAGCCGCGAGCTTCGGTGCCAACAATCTTGGTGATCCCTTGATCACGATAGTGATTGGCCAGCAGATCGATGGTGGCCTTGAAGGCCTCGGCGTTCTCGATCAGGCTGGTGATGTCACGAAACAGAATGCCCGGCTTCGGATAGTCGGGAATGGTCTTGATGCTTGCTTCGATAAATTTCAGGGTTTCCGGATTCATGTGTTGACCGCTTATTTTTTTGACCCAGGGGTGGCCATTTTTTCTCAATTCCCTTCTGCGGGAAATAAAAAAGCCTGTCACGCAAAAATGACAGGCCGACTCCATAGCATTATTGCTGCAATAGCTTAGGGACTTCACTTCACCATTGCAACTGGCTCCAGCACCCGCAGACGCATTAACCAGGTGAGCAGGATCACCATTATGACAACCAGCAGCCCCTTGACCCACAGCAGTGGCACCACCGCCAGCGACACCGAAAAGGTGAGCAAAATGAAGATAATGGCGCGCCGTCTGGCCTGACGACGAATGCCGCGATACTGCTGCCAATCCACGATGGGCGGGCCAAACCAGGGATGGGTCAGCAACCAGCGATGAAAACGGGGCGACGAGCGGGCAAACAGGGCGGCAGCCAGCAACATGAAGGGGGTAGTCGGCAAGAGCGGCAGCACAATGCCCACGATACCGGTGGCAAATGCCAGCCACCCGAGCGCCATCAGACACCAACGCTTCATTCCTTCTCCTTGCGTGATTTATCTCCCTCTAGCCTAACAGAGTTTGAGCGGGTGCTGACAGCGGGCCGCAACCCCACTACAATCTGCCCTCTTTTTTCTTGCCACTCTCGTCGGAAAGCCGTTATGCGCGTTATTTTGGCCCCCATGCAGGGGGTACTGGATCACCTGATGCGGGAGGTACTCACCTCCGTCAATGATTACGATCTCTGCGTGAGCGAGTTTATCCGGGTCGTCGATCAGCTGCTACCCGCCAAGGTGTTCTACCGCCTCTGCCCTGAACTGCTGCAAGATGGCAAAACCCGCGCAGGCACCCCGGTGCGGGTACAACTGCTGGGGCAACACCCCGAGTGGCTGGCCGAAAACGCCGTGCGCGCCATCGAGCTGGGCTCCCCCGGCGTCGATCTCAACTTCGGCTGCCCCGCCCCTACGGTCAACAAGAGCAAGGGCGGTGCGGTGCTGCTCAAAGAGCCCGAGACCATCTACCGCATCGTCAAGGCGGTGCGCGAGGCGGTGCCCGCCCATCTGCCGGTGAGCGCCAAGATTCGCCTCGGTTACGATGACAAGGATCTCTATCTGGAAAACGCTCAGGCGGTCTTCCAGGGGGGGGCCAACGAGCTGGCCGTTCATGCCCGCACCAAGCGCGAAGGGTACAAGGCCCCCGCCCACTGGGAGTATGTGGACGCCATTCGTCGTGCCCTGCCCATCCCCGTCACCGCCAACGGCGAGATTTGGGATCATAAAGATGCCCTCGCCTGCGCCAGGGTCTCGGGTTGCGATGCCCTGATGGTCGGGCGCGGCGCCATCTCCCTGCCCAATCTGGCCAACGTGATGAAAACCGGCTGCCCGCACATGAGCTGGGCCGAGGTGCTGCAGTTGATGGTGAGCTATACCGAGCAGGATCTGGCCAGCGAAAAAGCCGACTACTACCCCAGCCGCATCAAACAGTGGTTCAGCTATCTCAAGCGGGAATATCCCGAAGCGGACCTGCTGTTTCAGGAGATCCGGGTGCTCAAAGAGACGGATCCGATCCGCGATGCCCTGCTGCAAGCAGCCAAAAGCCACAGCTAACCACGTTTAACTTGACGCATATCATCTTGATAAAGTTATCGGATCCCTATACTGCCCCGAATCTGTCGTCTGTCCTGTGGGGGATAATGTGTGTGAAATGACGCAAGCACAGTTGACTGTCTGGCGTAATCGCCTGCTGTCAGACTGGGCCCAAGTACGAGAAACGCTGATCGGTCAGCTCAAAGCCTGCCGCCGTGACGAGTGGGCCGAACAGGTCGGTCACTGCGAGCAGGATCAACTGGTGGAACTGACCAGCCGGCTGGATCTGCCGAAGGTTGAGCAGAGCGTGGCCCGCCTCAAGCGGATCGATGCGGCACTCTGCCAGATGGATCTCGGCCTCTATGGCCTCTGCTCCGATTGTGAAGAGCCGCTTTCCATCGAACAGCTGGAACAGGATCCGACCCTGCAACGCTGCCCGCGCTGCGAAGCCCGCTATCGCAAGGGATTCCACGCCCACGAACTGTGATGGATGCACCTCTGTGCATCCACTCACCCCTCTTCTCTACTGGTTAGTCCGTCATTCCTGTCCAATACTCAACCCTATCAGCCGATCCGGGGGGATAAGGTGTGTACAGAGTCTTGCTGATATGGTGTTTATGCTGCCAAGCAATAGCACAAGAGCCCCTGGTTGTAGGCTGGACAGAGTGGCAACCCTTCAGTTTTCGCGATAAGCAGCAACAGTTGCGGGGGCTGGACGTTGAGCTGGTCCACGCCATCTTCCAGCGAGCCGGTTATCAGGCCAGATTCAGCGAAATGCCTTGGTCTAGGGTGCTTCATGAACTGCGTTTTGGCACGGTACAACTTGCCATGTCTGCCAATATCACCACCGAACGACAACAATATGCGCGATTCACCCATCCCTACCGGGAAGAGCAGGCCGTTATTATTATCCGCCGGCAGGATGAGCAACGCTGGCGCGACATTACCTCGCTGGCATCGCTGCGCGAACGAGCTGACTTCAATATTGGTGTCCTCAAGAATTTTGATTACGGCATTGCCTTTCGCCAGCTGATGACCGAACCCGAAATGCAACCACGCCTGCAGATACGCCTGAGGCTGGATCAGCTGTTGAAGATGCTACGGGCTGGGCGAGTTCAGGGGCTCGTGCTAGACCCCCACGGGATGCAGGGGTTGAGTCATGATGGAGATATACTTTCCGAATTCAAGATCCAGCTGCCGCTCGAGCAGACACCAGTACACCTGATGCTGAGCAAAGAGAGCACCACAGAGGCGCAACTGCAACGGATCAATCAAGCTATCCATCAGTTGAAACAGAGCCCCGACTATCAGCAGATCCTCGACCGCTACCAGTTCAGATCCCTGCAACCATAACAAAACACCCAATGAGCAAGGGGAGCATCCGCTCCCCTTGCCGTCTCAAGCAAACCCTACTCTGTCTCAAACTAGCCTTGTTGCGACTTGCCAAGACAATTTTGTCACCGTTGACATGATGAGTTACCTCTACCCGTCAGCATCCCAGCACAATGTCGGCAAGATGGGCGAAGTGGTGGATCTCGTGGGTCGCATCGCATTCGCCCGAGTGCCGCCTCGGGTTATACCAGCAGGTAGCCAATCCCTGTGACGCAGCCCCGGCAATATCAGTTTTCGGATTGTCCCCCACCATTAGCACTCTGGCCGGATCCGGCTTCCCCATCAGGGAGAGTGTGTGCTGGAAAATAGCCGGCGCCGGCTTGGTCACCCGGATCTCGTCAGAGATCACCAGGGGCTCGAACCACTCGCTCCAGCCCAGTTTTCCAAGTCTGCCACGTTGGGGGACGCTGAAACCATTGGTGATGATCCCCATCCGCACCTTGCTGCGCAATTGCTGCAGGGTCTCGACCACCCCTTCGAGGGGCATGCTAAGGGCAATGATCTGCTCCAGAAAGGTATTGTTCATCGCCATGGGGTCGGCGGCAACTTGCTGGGCAAAGAGGGAGAAGCGGGTCTGCTGCAGCACTGTCGCATCGATCTCGCCATCGTTGTACTGCTGCCAGAGCTCATGGTTGATAGCATGGTACTGCGCCATGCTGGCGTCATCGGCCTCCACACCATAGATCTGCAGCGTTTGCACCAGTGCCTCGGCGACCGGGAAATCGAGCAGGGTTTCATCCAGATCGAACAGCACCCAGTCATAGCTTGGTTGTTTCACAGAAATCCTTTTATCAGTCAGATTATTCGGAAGCTGAGTGCCCCACTCGACCGAGTGGGCCAGCCAGCAGATCCAGCGTGAACCGCACACCAAAGCCGGTCACTTCGCTGGAGACCACCCCATTGCCCCCCTTGTTGCGAAAACCGCTCAGGTCGAAGTGCAGCCAGGGCGTCTGCTCGGGGATAAAATGGGCAAGAAAGCGGGCCGCATCAATGTGATCCGGCGAACTGCCTGGTGCACACTGCAACAGATCGGCCCACTCGCTCTCGATATTTTCATCGTAATCCTCATCGAGCGGAAAGGGCCAGACTCGTTCACCGCTGTGCTGACCCAGCTTGACCAGCGATGCCAGCCATTCGTGGCGATTGGTAAAGACGCCGCTATAGCGACTGCCCAGTGCCCGCTTGCAAGCGCCGGTCAGAGTCGCATAATCGATCAGCAGATCCGGGGTATCCTGCGCCGCCATCGTCAGAGTATCGGCCAGCACCATTCGTCCCTCCGCATCGGTATCCACCACTTCGATGGTGAGACCATTCATCGCCGTCACCACTTCACCCGGACGATAAGCCTGGGGACCGATATGATTCTCGGCAATCGCCAACCAGCAGTGAACCTCATAGGGCAGCTGAGCCCGACTGATGGCATAAAGGGTACCCAGCGCCACCGCACTGCCCCCCATATCGAGATGCATGCCATACATGCTGCCGGAAACCTTGAGGTTATAGCCACCTGAGTCATGGCAGATCCCCTTGCCCACCAGCGCAATGCGGCGTACCGGCTTGGGCGGGTAGTAGCTGAGCTTCACCATGGCCCCCTGATTATCTTCCGAACCGCGGGCTACCGCCAAAAAAGCCCCCGCTCCCAGCTCGGCCAGCTGCGCCTGATCGTAGTGATGGCACTGCCAACCTTCATCCTGAGCCAGCTGGCTGACGAACTCGCGATAGCTGGCCGCAGTCAGCTCCGAGGCGGGTAACACCGCCAAATGACGAGCCAGCCCATTGCCCCCTGCTTCGCTGTAGATACGAGCGAGATCCAGCACTACAGCAGGAGAGACCGACACATGCTGATAGTTCCAGCCACTTTCGCTACGGCTTTTGCTGGTCGGCAACGGTAGATTGGCGGCCAACAGAGCCGACAACATCAATTCAGCCAGCATCACCCGCTCTGAGGGGGAGAACCCCTCCAGATGCAGCCCGAGCCGCTCTACCTTGAGCCCGGAGAGCGGGGCTATCCAACCTCTGACCTGCTTATAAAGACGGTGATCCCGCGTCACATTGCCGGTCACCAATATGACCAGCAACAGGGTGGAACCATGCATCAGGGTGAAAGGTGCTTTTTGCCCAAGCGCCAACTGGGTGTTGATCCCCGACAGGGCCGGTAGCGACAGCAATGCCTCCTTTTGCTCTTCGGCGATCAGCAGCAGTTGCAATGGCAAGCCCTGTGAAAGGGTCTCGGTCAGCGTGGCATCCCGGCTTTCAATAGCAGGAGGAAGATAGGTAAAAGGAGTGATCACAGGCGCGTGCCTCATCCATGAAGAGATATCTGATGATACCTAACAAATGGTCGAGACGACCAGTTATGGTCTTGAAAAAGCGCAGGAAACAGCATTAATCGCCATCGGTTGCATACCCGATGGAGATATATTCAATGTAATGAGGGGGAAAAGAACAAAACTATCAGGAAGTTGGTTGCGGGGGCCGGATTTGAACCGACGACCTTCGGGTTATGAGCCCGACGAGCTACCGAGCTGCTCCACCC
>NZ_JAAKTL010000032.1:0-33598 GCF_049174415.1 Aeromonas sp. 601039 | reverse complement strand
TTGTCATTGAACACCTCAGGTCATGGTGGCGACTGTACCACCTAAAATGGTGTCCGGGATGATTAGACCACTACAGTATTTGGATAATCGCGAATAACCCCGCCGCGATATACGCAAGGATCGGAAGATCCCCTTGCGGGATTGCTATCTGCCGCCTTGGAACAGCTCAAGGCTCATTGGTGCCACTATAATCTGGATTTATAGGTTTTCCGATAATGACCCAAGTTTTGCTTATAGTGGCTGCTGCCAACCCAGCTGCGCCTGTGGTAGCCAAGTGGCAGACCACTGGGCGCTTGTTTTAGGTTCTTCCGATCCAATTACAGATAGTTCCCCTGCCGCAGGGCGGTCAGCAGCTCATCCACCAGCGTATCCACCGGTTTACCGGCATTCAGCAGATGGATTTCCGGCTGCTCCGGCGCCTCGTAAGCGGAGTCGATACCGGTGAAATTGCGAATTTCCCCTGCCCTAGCCTTCTTGTAGAGCCCCTTGGGGTCGCGCTCTTCACAGACGGCGAGCGGCGCATCGACAAACACCTCGACAAACTCCCCTTCACCCAAGAGGCTGCGCACCAGCGCCCGCTCGGCACGAAATGGCGAGATAAAGGCGGTGAGCACGATCAGGCCCGCGTCCACCATCAGTTTTGCCACCTCGCCGACCCGGCGGATATTCTCCTGCCGCGCGGCGTCATCGAAACCGAGATCGCCGCAGAGGCCGTGGCGTACATTGTCCCCATCGAGCAGATAGGTGTGCTTGCCTTGTGCCGCCAGCGCCTGCTCCAGCGCCCCCGCCAGGGTCGATTTGCCCGCCCCGGAGAGCCCGGTAAACCAGATCACCAGCGGTTTTTGCCCTTTAAGCTCGGCCCGGCTCTGTTTGTCCACGGCATGTTTGTGCCACACGATATTGCTCATCCCACACTCCTTGATTGGCGCTCACGCCTCAAAACTTAAACGGTCCGGCACCACGGGGAGCCACCTCGAACTATCAGCCGCCAATGTGCTGATGCCATGGTATTGCTCACCCAACACGCCTTGATTGGCACTTACGCCTTAAAACGGAAACAGCAGGGGCACCATCACAATCACCCCGAGGCTATAGGCCAGCGAGACCGGCAGGGCCAGCTTGAGGTAGTCCGGCATCTTGTAGTTGCCCGCGGCATAGACCATCAGGTTGGTCTGGTAGCCGTAGGGTAGGATAAAGCTGGAACTCGCCCCGAACAGCACCGCCAGAATAAACGGCATGGTCGAGACATCCATGCTGAGCGCCAGCTGGTAACCCATGGGGAAGGCCAGCGCGGCGGCGGCGTTGTTGCTCATCAGCTCGGTCAACACCAGCGTAAACACATAGATACCGATAAAGGCGATGATGGGGCTGGCACCGTTAAACTCTCCCATCAGCCAGTCGGCGATAAGCTTGGCCAGTCCGCTCTTTTCCAGCTGATCGGCGATGGCCAGCGCCCCGCCCACCACCAGCCAGATATCCAGCGGGAAGCGGCGGCGGATCTCGTCCAGGGTCAGAATGCGGGTGAGCAGCAGCGCCACCAGCATCAGCAGCAAGCCCTTGAACAGCGGCACCAGATCGAATACCGAGAGCGCCAACACCCCGAGAAAGCCCAGCACCACGGCGGCGCTACGCTTGCCATCGAGACGGGTGGAAGCTTCCAGCCCACTCACCACCACAAACTCCCGTCCCAGCGATTTGTTGCGGGCAAACTGGGGGCCGGGGGCCAGCAGCAGGGTATCACCGGCATGCAGCTCAATCTGGCCGAGGCCACCGGTAAGCTGGGTTTCACCGCGGCGCACCGCCAGTACCACCGCATCGAAGTGGGTGCGAAACTCGGCATCCTTGATGGTCTGACCCACCAGCCGCGAGCTGTGGCTGACGATCACCTCCACCAGATGCTGGCCGTTGAGGCGGTGCTGGCCGTAGAGATCCAGCCCCTTCATCTCCTGCAACACACCGACGCTCTCCACATCGCCGCAAAACAGCAGTACGTCCCCTTCGTGCAGCTCGTGTTCCGGCTGCACCGGGCAGATCACCTCATCGCCGCGAATGATTTCCGCCAGATAGAGGCTTTTCAGGCTGCGCAGGCCGTTCTCCTTGACGCTGCGCCCCGCCAGCGGCGAACCGGCGCCCACCTTGGCCTCGAGAAAGTAGCCGGATTCGCGGCTCATCTCGGTATCCTGCACCGGCAGGTGACGGGCAAACAGCAGCACGGCCACCAGACCGGTCAGCAGAGTACCCGCTCCCACCATAAAGAAGTCGAACATGCCGAGCGGCGGCGCCCCCATCTTGATGAGGAAGCTGTTGACGATCAGGTTGGTGGAGGTGCCGATCAGGGTCAGCACCCCGCCGAAGGTGGCCGCGAAGCACATGGGCAACAGCAGCCGCGATGGCGCATGGTTGGGGTTGCGTTTGACCGCTCCCAGCATGGAGGCCACCACGGCGGTGTTGTTGACGAAGGCAGACAGGAAGGCGGTGGAGAACCACACCTTCACCAGCACCTTGTTGAATGAACCCGTGCCCACCAGATTGGCGAACCAGCTCATGATGCGGGTCTTCTCCACCGCCAGCGACACCAGCAGCAACAGCACCAGCGTCAGCAGGGCACTGTTGGTGTAGCCCGCCGCCACGGCGTTGATATCCGCCAACCCGCTCAGGTAGGTGATGAGCACGGCGCCCGAGAAGAGCAGCGCCGGGCGGAGTTTGCCCTGGATCAGCAGGGCCACGAGAGCAGCCAGCAGACCCAGCACCAGGAATTGTTGCCAGGTCATGGGCTTACTCCTTGTTTGTGTCGTTACCGATGGCAAGGGCTTGCCAGTGCGGGAAGTGCTTGCGCACCAGGGCGTTGAGCTCGATCTCAAACTCGCTGTAGTGCCCTTTTACCGCTTTGGCGGCCAAGCCTTCCACTATCATGCCAGCGCCGACGGTGACGTTGGTCAGCCGGTCGATAAGGATAAAGCTGCCGGTATCGCGGATCTCCTGATACGGGTCGAACGCCACCGGGTCGGTGAGGCTCAGCTCGCACAGGCCGATCTCGTTGAGCTTGAGCTCGCTGGCGGGCAGCTCGTCGAGCTTGTTGATCTCGATGCGGTGACGGATGGCCTCCACCTGACCGCGACTCTTCTTGGTGGCCAGCTTGACGTCGTAGACCCGGCCCGGTTGCAGGGACTCCTCCCCCATCCAGACGATATGGGCCAGCAGGTTCTGGGTCACTTGCGGACGGTTGGCGGCATCCACCAGCAGGTCGCCGCGGCTGATGTCGATTTCATCCGCGAAGGTGACGGTGATGGCCTGACCCGGCAGGGCGTGCTCCAGATCCCCGTCGAAGGTGACGATGCGGGTGACTGTGCTCTCCTTGCCCGACGGCAGCACCGCCAGCTTGTCGCCCACCCGCAGGATGCCGGAGGCGAGCGTGCCCGCGAAGCCGCGAAAATCGAGGTTGGGGCGGTTCACATACTGCACCGGCAGGCGTACCGGATGGCGTTCCAGCTCGCGCTCAACCTCGGCAGACTCCAGCAGCGCAAGCAGGGTCTCGCCCTGATACCAGGCCAGCTTGTCGCTCTGGTTGACCACGTTGTCACCGTCCAGCGCCGAGACCGGCACGATATGGATAGTGTCGACGCTGAGCTTTTTGGCGAACTCGCGGTAATCGGCGCTGATGCGCTCGAACACCTCCTGACTGAACTCCACCAGATCCATCTTGTTGACCGCCACTACGAACTGCTTGATGCCTAGCAGGCTCGCAATAAAGCTGTGGCGACGGGTCTGATCCAGCACCCCTTTGCGGGCGTCGATCAGAATGATGGCGAGATCGCAGGTGGAAGCGCCGGTGGCCATGTTGCGGGTGTACTGCTCGTGGCCCGGGGTATCCGAGATGATAAATTTGCGCTTGGCGGTGGAGAAATAGCGGTAGGCCACGTCGATGGTGATGCCCTGCTCGCGCTCCGCCTGCAGGCCGTCAACCAGCAGCGCCAGGTCCAGCTTCTCGCCGGTGGTGCCGAGCTTCTGGCTGTCGGACTCCAGCGCTTTCAACTGATCTTCATAAATCTGCTGGGAGTCGTGCAGCAGGCGACCGATAAGGGTGCTCTTGCCGTCATCCACGCTGCCGCAGGTGAGAAAACGCAGCAGACTCTTGTGCTGCTGGGCGTGCAGGTAGGCTTCGATGCCCTGTTCGGTGATGGCGGTCTGAATATGGCTGTTCATGCTGACGACTCCTTAGAAATATCCCTGACGCTTCTTCTGCTCCATGGAGCCGGCCTGATCGTGGTCAATCAGCCGCCCTTGCCGCTCGCTCGAGGTGGTGAGCAGCATCTCTTCAATAATTTCCGGCAAGGTGGTGGCATCGGATTCGATGGCCCCGGTCAGCGGGTAGCAGCCGAGGGTGCGGAAGCGCACCAGCTCCTGCTTCACTTCGTCTTCCGGGCCGATGGGCATACGATCGTCATCCACCATGATCTTGATGCCATTGCGCTCCACCACCGGACGGTAAGCGGCGAAGTAGAGCGGCACTATGTCGATCTTTTCCAGATAGATGTATTGCCAGATATCCAGCTCGGTCCAGTTGGAGAGCGGGAACACCCGGATGCTCTCTCCCTTGTTGACCTGGCTGTTGTAGACCCGCCACAGCTCCGGACGCTGGTTTTTCGGATCCCAGCGGTGGGACTTGTCACGGAAGGAGTAAACCCGCTCCTTGGCGCGGGACTTCTCCTCGTCGCGGCGGGCGCCACCGAAGGCGGCATCGAAGCCATATTTGTTGAGCGCCTGCTTGAGCCCCTCGGTCTTCATGATGTCGGTGTGCTTGCCGCTGCCGTGCACGAAGGGGTTGATGCCCATGGCGAGCCCTTCCGGGTTCTTGTGGACGATCAGATCCAGCCCGTACTTTTTGGCGGTCTCGTCGCGGAATTTGATCATCTCCTTGAACTTCCAGTCGGTGTCGACGTGGAGCAAGGGGAAGGGGATCTTGCCCGGATAGAAGGCCTTGCGGGCCAGATGCAGCATGACGGAGGAGTCCTTGCCGATGGAGTACATCATCACCGGGTTTTCAAATTCGGCAGCCACCTCGCGGATGATATGGATGCTCTCGGCTTCCAGCTGCTGCAAGTGCGTCAATCTTTCACGGTCCATGTTGGTCCTCGGGTCATTGCTTATGCGCCTGCTCGGGGCGCTGGGTGGTTCAGTTCGCGGCCGCGCTGGCAGCCGCATCAAATATCTCTTTCTCGGTCAGGCCAGCTGCACCAGCTTGAGGTCGCAGCCATCGAGATCCGGGTCAGCGCGCAGCTGCTCGCCGCCCTTTTCCCCAAACCAGGCCAGCCGCTCGCGCAGGGCAACCACTTCGCCGATGACGATAAGCGACGGGCTTACCGCCTGTTTGGCCAGCTCAGCCAAGTCGGCCAGCGTGCCGGTCAGCACCCGCTGACGGGATGTGGTGCCGCGCTCGATGATGGCGATGGGGGTGGCTTGGCTTCGGCCGTGATCCGCCAACTGCTGCTGGATATGCTCGGAGCGCATCAGCCCCATGTAGATGACCAGGGTCTGACTGGTGGCGGCGAGCTGTTGCCAGTCGGGCTCTTTGCCCTCTTTCTGGCAATGACCCGTGATAAAGACGGCGCTCTGGGCGTAATCACGGTGAGTGAGCGGAATGCCGGCATAGGCGGTGGCACCGGCAGCGGCCGTGATGCCGGGCACCACAGAGAAGGGGATACCTTCGTCGGCCAGCACTTCCAGCTCCTCGCCGCCCCGGCCAAACATAAAGGGATCGCCCCCTTTCAGCCGCACCACCCGGTTGCCCGCCTTGGCGTATTCCACCAGCAGGCGATTGGTCTCCTCCTGCGGCACGCTGTGGGCGCCCGCCTTCTTGCCGACCGACACCAGAGTGGCATCGCGGCGCACCAGATCGAGGATCTCAGGCGAGACCAGCTGGTCGTAGAGCACCACTTCAGCCTGTTGAATCTGTTGCAGCGCCTTGAGGGTCAAGAGGCCCGGGTCACCGGGGCCCGCCCCCACCAGCACCACCTCGCCCACTTCGCTTTTCGCCTGATCGAGGCCATCGCTCAGCCACTGCTCGGCACCTTGCCAATCCTCTTTTTCAATCAGGCTGGCGAGGGTGTTGGAGGCAAAGGCGCGCTCCCAGAAGCGGCGACGGTCGGAAATCGAGGAGAGCACCCGCTTGGCCTTGTCACGGACCCGGCCGGAGAGCTCGGTCAGCCCGCCAAGATGGCGCGGCAGCAGGCTCTCCAGCCGTTCGCGCAGCAGGCGCACCAGCACCGGCGCCTTGCCACCGCTGGAGACCGCCACCATCAGCGGCGAGCGATCGATGATCGAGGGGAAGATAAAGCTGGAGCGTTTGGGGTCATCCACCACGTTGACGAACAGACCCAGCTGGTTGGCACTTTGATAAACCAGCGCATTGACTTCGAGATTGTCTGTAGCGGCAACGACCAGGATCTGGCCTGCCAGATGGGCCGGGGTGAAGCGTTCCGCCAGATGGGTGAAACGACCGGTGAATTCCGCAAATTCCGGTTCAAGTTCCGGGGAGACCAGGGTCAGCCGGGCACCGGCCGCCAGCAGCAGGCGCGCCTTGCGCAGGGCAACCTCGCCCCCGCCCACCAGCAGTACCGGACGGCCTTCCAACTTGGCAAACATAGGTAAATAATCCATTTCGGCCCATCCCTCGGAACACGACTAATATGGGGCGACTATAGGCAGGGCAGCTTATCCCTCAAAATAATAAAAAATGCTTTTTAATGCGTTTTGGTAATTAGCAAAGCCGATTCATGACAAAGGCGTACAAAGTCACTTGTGGTACCTGACGCCAGACCATAGGCTAGGGACTGTGTTTCATAAGGAGCTAAATGATGAATGAATCATTGATTGTGCTAGGGATTTTCGTGTTCCTGGTGCTCGCCACACTGAGCGCGGGCATCAAGATAGTGCCCCAGGGCTACAACTGGACGGTAGAGCGCTTCGGCCGCTACACCCGCACCCTGACCCCGGGCCTCAACCTGTTGATCCCCTATGTGGATCGGGTCGGCCACAAGATCATCATGATGGAGCAGGTGCTGGACATCCCGGCACAAGAGGTGATCTCCCGCGATAACGCCAACGTCACCATCGACGCCATCAGCTTTGTGCAGGTGGTGGATGCCCGCAAAGCGGGTTACGAGGTCAACGATCTCACCAGTGCCATCCGCAATCTCACCATGACCAATATGCGCACCGTGCTCGGTGCCATGGAGCTGGACGAGATGCTCTCCCAGCGCGACACCATCAACGAGAAGCTGCTGCGCACCATGGATGCCGCCACCGCCCCCTGGGGCATCAAGGTGACCCGCATCGAGATTAAAGATGTGCGCCCGCCGCTGGCACTGGTCGAGGCGATGAACGCCCAGATGAAGGCAGAGCGCCAGAAACGGGCCGAGGTACTGGAGGCCGAAGGGGTGCGCCAGTCCAAGATCCTGAAAGCGGAAGGGGAGAAACAGTCCCAGATCCTCAAAGCCGAGGGTGAGCGTCAGGCCGCCTTCCTCGCCGCCGAAGCGCGGGAGCGGGCTGCCGAGGCGGAAGCCAAGGCGACCCACATGGTTTCCCAGGCGATTGCGGAAGGAGACCTGCAGGCCATCAACTACTTCGTGGCCCAAAAATATACCGAGGCACTGGCCCGCATCGGTGAAGGCCCCAACAGCAAGATCATCATGATGCCGCTGGAAGCGGGCAGCCTGATTGGCTCTGTGGCTGGCATGGCCGAGCTGTTCAACAAAGATGGCAAGGGCAGCAAGTCATGACATCCCTTTTCGAGGGGCTGACCCACTGGCACTGGCTGGGGCTCGGCTTCATTCTGCTGGCCATCGAGGTGCTCGGCTCGGTGGGCTTTTTGCTCTGGACCGGCATCGCCGCACTGGAAGTGGGCCTGCTGCTGCTGATCTGGCCCTTTGGCTGGCAGGCGCAGTTGCTGCTGTTTGCGGTGCAATCCCTACTCACCACCTGGGCCTGGTGGCGCTGGCAACACCAGCGTGACAACTCGGGTCAGGATGCCGCCAGCACCATCAACGAGCGGATGCAGAGCTATATGGGCCGCGAGCTGACCCTGCTGGATGATGTCACCCAGGGCACCAGCCGGGTGCATCTGGACGACACGGTCTGGACAGTGCGCTGCGACGAGTCGCTGCCTGCGGGCAGCAAGGTCAGGGTGGTGGGGGCCGACTCCCACATCCTGCTGGTTGAACCCCGCAACTGACGCAACTCTGCCATCGAGTCATAAAAAAGCCCGCGATCGCTCGCGGGCTTTTGTCTCTCTGGCGGCTACTCAGGTACGCAGCCGATCGAGCTGACTGGCCAACGCCGTGGCCGCTTGCTCCAGCGCTTCGCTCAGTTGATGGCTGGAGCTGGCCTCCTGCCCGATCACGTTGGCGGTATCACCAATCCGCATCAGGTTCTGGTTGATGGTGTCGCTCACCGCACTCTGCTGCTCGGCAGCGGTGGCCACCTGACTGATGTGGTCGTGGATCTGCTGGATCTGGGCCACCACCCGATTGAGCGCCTCGAACGCCTGCTCGGTGCCCTGCACCGTGGTGGTGGAGCGCTCGATGCCGGTATTCATCAGACGTTGACTGCTGCTCACCTCTGTTTGCAGGCTACCAATCAGCTGGCCAATCTCGTCGGTCGATTCACGGGTCTTGGTCGCCAGCGCCCGTACCTCATCCGCCACCACCGCAAAGCCACGGCCCATATCACCCGCTCGTGCCGCTTCGATGGCGGCGTTGAGGGCCAGCAGATTGGTCTGCTCGGCAATGGCGCGGATCACATCGAGGATCCGGCTGATATTGGTGCTGCGCTGGGCCACCAGCGCCACCGCTTTATCCGCCTCATGCATATCGCCGACCAGAGTATGGATCTCGTTGCGGGCATTGCTGAGGGTCTGCTGGGCGGTATTGATGTGGTGGGTCGCCGCTTCCGACTCCTGCGCTGCCTGCTCGGCATAACCTGCCACACTGACTGCCGTGGTGCTCATCTGATGCATGGCGCTCACCACGCTCTCCAGCTCCAGATTCTGCTCGTCCAGACTGTTGCGCATGGTGTCGGCGGTATGTTTCATCTCCCGCGCCTGCTGGTAGACCTGCTGACCGATCCCCTTGCTCATTTGCACCATGCCCCGCAGCTTGCCGAGGAAGGCATTGAGCTGGGACCCCAGATCGATCAGCTCCTGATGGGTGTCGATCTCCATCTGCTGGGTCAGGTCCCCCTCTTTGCTGGAGAGATGGCCCACATGGCGACTGATAAGAGAAAGTGGCGCTGTGATGGTCTGGATAAACCAGACCAGCAGCCCCAGCACCAACAGGGTAATCCCGCCCATGGCGATGATCTGCTGCCGCTGGCCATCCACCAGCAGGGCACCCAGTTCATTGCTGATGGCGTGCGCCTTGCTCAGCGCCAGCGTCTTGGGCACCTTGATCATCAACCACCACTGGGTATTGGCTGCCTCAACCCGGATGGGCTGATGAAGAATAAAGTCACTGTCGCTGCTGACCGGCCGACCGTCAGGCAGGGTCAGGCCCACCTCCTTGAGTGGACGGCCCAGCTTGTCGGCATAGCGGTTGCTGCCCACAATCAGCCCCATCTTGCTGACCAGGGTCACGTCCGCCTTGTTGTCATAGAGGCTCTTGCCAAGGTTTTCAGCCAGTTGCTGGAAGATGGGCAGGTTCATATCCACACCGGCCAGCCCGACAAACTTGCCGTCACGCAGCACGGGCACCGTCAGACTGGTCATCAGCATCTTGTTGCCCGGGCTGATTTCATAGAGGTAGGGCTCCATCAGGCAGGGCTGGCGGGTATCGCGGCCACAGAGATACCACTCGCTGTTGCGAATGCCGAACTCGTTGAGAGAGGTATCAAACTTGGCCTCGCTGGCAGCGGCGTCCACCGCTTGCTGGGCGACGGCCCCTCCCTGATCCTTGGTGAAATAGACCTCCAGACTCCCCTTTCCTGCCACCGAGTGGCTGGCCCCGCCCAGCCAGTTGCCATCCTCGCCATCATAGCCATCCGGTTCAAACTGGGCATAAATGGAGCTGATCCCGCTCGCTTGCTGCAGGCTGCTGCCGAGCAGAGACTCCACTTGGGGCCGCGACAACCGCAGTTCCGGCTTGGCCATCCCGGCTTTAATCTGGGCGGTCACGGTCAGGGGGATCTGATAGGAGTTCTGCATCAGCGAGGCAATCTGGATGGCATAGCGCTCCGCCTGATACTGCAGGCTGCGGGAGACCTCCTCTTCCAGTGCATCGCTGGTCTGGGTCATCACCATGTTGCGAAGGGAGCTGAAAGAGGCCGATTGCAGCAGGGTCATGGCCAGCCCGGTCAGCAGAAACAGCCCCATGGTAAGGCACAACAACTTGAACTTGAGGGAACGTTGCTTCATGCGACAACTCCTTATGGCAGAATAACAACGAATTACTTGAGTATATTCGCCCACTTGCGCTTCACCCGATTTGTTGATGGGTTTGTGGCAGGCTTCTGGTTATAATTTTTGCCTTCCCGAGCGTTGATGGAACAGTCGCAATGAGCAATGCACTGAGCAGTGTCCCGCCGGTAGTCGCGATGGACTACCCCTTTCCGGCCAAACCTCTTCCCCTGAGTGCCGAGCAGAGAACGACCTTGACCACAGAAATCAAGGCGCTGCTCAAGGAGCGCAAGGCGGTACTGGTCGCCCATTACTACACGGATCCCGAGATCCAGGCGCTGGCCGAAGCCACCGGCGGTTTCGTCGGAGACTCACTGGAGATGGCCCGCTTTGGCCGCGATCACGAGGCACAGACCCTGATCGTCGCCGGGGTACGTTTCATGGGCGAGACCTCCAAGATCCTGAGCCCCCACAAGCGGGTGCTGATGCCGACTCTGGAGGCCGAATGCTCCCTCGATCTGGGCTGTCCCATCGAACAGTTTTCCGCCTTCTGCGATGCCAATCCCGACCATACCGTGGTGGTCTATGCCAATACCTCGGCATCCGTCAAAGCACGGGCTGACTGGGTGGTGACCTCCAGCATTGCACTGGAAATCGTCGAACACCTCGACAGTCTGGGTCACAAGATCATCTGGGGCCCGGATCGCCATCTGGGTGCCTATATCGAGAAGAAAACCGGGGCGCAGATGCTGCGCTGGCAGGGCCACTGCATCGTCCATGACGAGTTCAAGGCCCGTGCCCTGCGCGAGCTGAAAGAGCAGACTCCGGACGCCGCCGTGCTGGTTCATCCGGAATCCCCCGCCTCGGTGATCGAGCTGGCCGATGCGGTGGGCTCCACCAGCCAGCTGATCAAGGCGGCCAAAGAGCTGCCCCAGCAGAAGCTGATCGTGGCGACCGATCGGGGCATCTTCTACAAGATGCAGCAGGCCTGTCCGGAGAAAGAGATGGTGGAAGCACCGACCGGTGGCGATGGCGCTACCTGCCGCAGCTGCGCCCATTGCCCCTGGATGGCGATGAACGGTCTGGTGGCGATCAAGGAGGCCCTCACCGATGGTGCCGAACGCCACGAGATCCATGTCGACGAAGATCTGCGGGTCAAAGCCTTGATCCCCCTCGATCGGATGCTCAATTTCGCCGCCGAACTCAAGCTCAAGACACAGGGCAACGCCTGATTGCCGCCGTCACGAGATGCAAAGAGGGCTCCCGCGGGAGCCCTCTTTATTTATCTGAAACTCATCCTGATCAGATGATCACGGTAGAGAGACTGTGCTCTTCATCCGGCGCAACGGTCACACCCGCCTCACTGGCGATAGCCGCTTCGACGCAGAGCATGGTGCGATAGCCATCGTCGCTCATGTCGGCCATGGCGGTGGCCCCTTCCAGCCAGGGGGTCCAGACCACCACGCTGTCGTGGTTGCCACTGACAACCCGGGTCTCGCGCTCACCATCCTGCACGCTCACCAACGCCTCTGGCTGCCAGTAGACCCGATCCAGCGGCCCGCTCAGGGTCAATGTACCCTGCTGCTTGGCATCCTGTCCGGTCAGCTTGTCGGCATAGGGCTCGCCCAGACCGCTCACGCTCACCGCCTCCGGTGCGCTGATCTGCAAATAGGTGTGCAGCGCACCGCTATAAGTCAGCGGCTGGCTACCGGTGTTGCGAGTGGTCAGCACCAGCGAGAGCTCTTTGCCAACCAGCACATCCAGCTCCAGCTCGAAGGCTTGATCCCACAGGGCGCGGGTTGCGTCGCTGTCGCGCAGGGAAAGATGAACGAGCGTGCCATCGGCGTGATCGGAGACCCCGTCCAGCATCCAGAGGGTGGTACGGGCAAAACCGTGGGAGGGCTTGCCGCTTCCGACGCGGGCGGGCGCCGGACCAAACCAGGGCCAGCAGATCGGGATACCACCGCGAACAGGCTTGCTGCCATCCAGCACCGCCTTGTCACTCAACCAGATGGAGGCCGGCTCGCCATGACGCTGATAGCTCAGCACATGGGCGCCAAACAGGCTGATCTCGGCCTTGGCATAGTCGTTGTTGATGGTGAGAACCGGCAGACCGGCGGCATTGTTGGCAAGCTTGCAATTGGCTGTCAGGGGACGAATGGATTGCATGTGGACTCCTGTCATCAGGGGAAACCGAAAAACAAAAAGGCGGCCAATGGCCGCCTTTTTCAAGCTACGCGATTGCGCATCCCAAATTACTTGGAGATGTGAGCGATCAGATCCAGAACTTTGCTGGAGTAGCCCATTTCGTTGTCGTACCAGGATACAACTTTAACGAATTTGTCGTTCAGCTGGATACCAGCCTTGGCGTCGAATACGGAGGTCTGACGCTCACCCAGGAAGTCGGTAGATACAACTTCGTCTTCGGTGTAGCCCAGAACGCCTTTCATAGCGCCTTCGGAAGCAGCTTTCATCGCTTCGCAGATTTCTGCGTAGGTGGCAGCTTTCTTCAGGTTAACGGTCAGGTCAACAACAGACACGTCCGGAGTCGGAACACGGAAAGCCATACCGGTCAGCAGGCCTTTCAGTTCCGGGATAACTACGCCAACAGCTTTGGCAGCACCGGTAGAGGACGGGATGATGTTCTGAGCCGCACCGCGGCCACCGCGCCAGTCTTTGGCAGACGGACCATCAACGGTCTTCTGGGTAGCAGTGGTAGCGTGAACGGTGGTCATCAGGCCAGACTCGATACCGAAGGTATCGTTCAGAACCTTGGCGATCGGTGCCAGGCAGTTGGTGGTGCAGGAAGCGTTGGAAACGATGTCCTGGCCAGCGTAGGTAGAGTCGTTAACGCCCATTACGAACATCGGGGTGGCGTCTTTGGACGGGCCAGTCAGAACAACTTTCTTGGCACCAGCAGCGATGTGCTTACGAGCAGTCTCGTCGGTCAGGAACAGACCGGTAGCTTCAGCAACAACGTCAACACCGATTTCGCCCCACTTCAGGTTGGCCGGGTCACGCTCAGCGGTAACACGTACGGTTTTGCCGTTTACAACCAGGTTGCCGTCTTTAACTTCAACGGTACCGTTGAAACGACCGTGAGTTGAATCGTACTTCAGCATGTAAGCCATGTAGTCAACATCGATCAGGTCGTTGATACCAACAACTTCGATGTCTGCACGCTCGCAAGCCAGACGGAATACGAAACGACCGATACGGCCAAAACCGTTAATACCTACTTTGATAGTCATATTTAGTTACCTAACTGTTCAGTAGTCAAAGAAAATTCCGCTTGTAAATTTACTAGAACTCTCCGGTGAGTCAACCAACATTCTGTCTGAAATTGCGCTATATCATGAAAAACTGTGAAATTAATTTTCTGTTTATGTAACTGATTACCACGTTTTGACGAAAAAAGTGCCAGATCGTGGCATCGCGCAGATATCAACAATAGTGCCTACTCGGTCACACAACCATTCACAGAGATATGTAAAAATGTGCGCGGTTTAGCATGGCCCATAGAGCCACTGTTCAAGTACCACCCCATAAAAATCAAACAAAATAGTATAGATAGAATCCACAGCGGGAATTCTCAAACTATGACCACCCTGATTGAACAGCTGGCTGCCGCAAAAGGTATCGCCAGCGAGTATGTCGATGCCTGGGGCCACCCGGCCCAGGTATCAGAAGAGAGCAAGGCCGCCATGCTGGGCGCCATGGGCTACCGCGTCGATGACGAGGCCGCACTGGTGCAGCAGCTGGAAGAGGAGCATCGCCAGCACTGGCTGCGGGCGCTGGATCCTGTGATGGTGGTTCGCACCGGCGACGCCGTTACCCTTGAGGTTCGCCTCCCCATCGAATTCGTCAACGACGCCCTCACCTGGCAGCTCCAGCAGGAGCAGGGTGCAGTGCTGTCTGGTCAATTCACCCCCATCGAGGGTGAGCTGGTCGGCGTGGCCGAATTTGAAGAGATGGAGTGCCAGGCCTATCGCGTCACTCTGGATATGGCCCCGGAGCTGGGCTATCACCAGCTGGTGCTGCTGGAAGAGGGCAATGACGAGCCGCTGGCCACCATGCGCCTCATTGTCGCCCCCAAGGCCTGCTACAAGCAGGCGCCAATTGCCGATGGCCGCAAGGTATGGGGTCCGAGCGTGCAGCTCTACTGCCTGCGCAGCCGCCACAACTGGGGTATCGGTGATTTCAGCGATCTGGGCCAGCTGGTTGAGAAAGCCGCCGCCTGGGGTGCTCACTTCGTCGGCCTCAACCCCATCCACGCCCTCTATCCGGCCAATCCGGAGAGCGCCAGTCCCTATAGCCCCTCTTCCCGTCGCTGGCTCAACGTGGCCTATATCAATGTGGAAGCGGTGCCCGAATTCCAGCAGAGCGATCGCCTGAAGGCGGAAGTGGCAAGTCCTGCCTTCCAGCAACATCTGGCCGATCTGCGCGCCAAAGAGAATGTCGATTACACCGGCGTGATCCAGACCAAACTCGGCATGCTGCGTCAGGTGTTCGACGAAGCCACCCTGAGCGCCGAGCGTCAGGCCGCCTTTGATGCCTTCGTGGCCGCCGGTGGCGACAGCCTGCAACAGCAGGCAGCATTTGATGCCCTGCAGGCCCACTTCTATGCCAAAGGCGAAAATGCCTGGGGCTGGCCGGTATGGCCGCAGGAGCTGCGCGATTACCACAATCCTGCCGTTGCCGCCTGGATGGCCGAACACCCGCAAGATGTCAACTTCTACCTCTACCTGCAGTTCCTAGCTGATGAACAGCTGGCGCAAGCCGATGCCCGTGCCAAGGCTGCCGGCATGGTGATGGGTATCTACCGGGATCTGGCGGTGGGCGTCTCCGAAGGCTCCACCGAGATCTGGGCCAACCAGGATCTCTACTGCCCGAAAGCTTCGGTCGGTGCGCCACCCGATATCCTCGGCCCACTCGGTCAGAACTGGGGCCTGCCCCCGATGAACCCGAACAAGCTGTTTGAAGCGGCCTATCAGCCGATGGTGGACTTGTTCCGTGCCAACATGCGCTCCTGTGGCGCACTGCGCATCGACCACGTGATGGCCTTGCTGCGCCTGTGGTGGGTACCGCCCGGAGCGTCCGCCGCCAAGGGCGCCTACATCTACTATCCGGTCAACGATCTGCTGGGCATTCTGGCCCTCGAATCCCACCGCAATCAGTGCCTGCTGATCGGCGAGGATCTGGGTACCGTGCCGGAGGGGATCGACGTGACCCTGAAAGAGAACGGCGTTCACTCCTACAAGGTGTTCTTCTTCGAACGCTCCAAGGAAGATGGTGGCTTTATCTCCCCGGCGCACTATACCGAGCAGGCGATGTCGGCCCTGACCACCCACGACATGCCGACCCTCAAGGGCTTCTGGCATTGCGACGATCTGGCGCTCGGCCGTCAACTGGGTCTGTATCCGGATGAAGATGTATTGAAGACTCTGTATGCTGATCGTCACCAGGCCAAACAGCGGATCCTCGACAGCTTGCATGCCCACAAGGTCATCTCTGACAACATCAGTCATGACGTGAACTGGGTAGGCATGAACACCGAACTCAACCACGGTCTGCAGATCCATATGTCCCGCGGCAGCTGCGCCCTGTTTAGTACCCAGCTGGAAGACTGGCTGGAGATGGACAAGCCGGTCAACGTACCGGGCACCAGTTACGAATACCCCAACTGGCGCCGCAAGCTTTCCGCTGATCTGGAAGATATTTTTGCCAATGAGGCACTCAAGGCACTGGCTGGCAAGATGAGCCAAGCCCGTGATGAGGCCAGTCGTTGAGACGCTGTCTCCCACAGCGTTCTCACCTAAATCCACTCCGGCTTCGGCCGGAGTGGATGCTCTGTCATGAAAGGAAATCTCGATGCTCGTTGAACGTTTGGTTGCTGCCCGCTGTTCCGATCCCTTCTCTCACTTAGGCCTGCAGGCCAATCCGGATGGGCCCGGCCTCAAACTGACCGCCTGGTTGCCTGATGCCCTCGAAGTCCGCGTCAAGGATCTCAAGTCGGGCAAAGTCGTTGCCACCCTGGCGCCCACCGATGAATCGGGTCTTTTTGAAACTGTTTTCACCCGCCGCAAAAACTCCTTCCCCTATCAGCTGATCGCCAGCTACCAAGATGCCACCACCGAGGTCATCGACCCCTATCAGTTTCAGGATGCCGCCTGGGCAGGCCTGGCCGAACTGACCGCCCAGCCGGAAAACCTCTATCACACCCTTGGCGCCCAGCTGCGCACCGTGGAGCATCTTGGCCAGCAGGTGGAGGGGGTGCGTTTTGCGGTCTATGCGCCGAGCGCCACCGCCGTGAGCCTGATCGGCGATTTCAACTTCTGGGATGGCCGCCGCCACCCGATGCAGCGCAGCCTCTGCGGTCACTGGGTGTTGTTTGTGCCGGGCCTCAAGGCCGGGGATCGCTACAAGTTCGAGCTCAAGGATCCCATGGGCAACCGGCTGCCCCACAAGAGCGACCCTGTCGGTTTCTACTGCGAGCAGTATCCGTCGTTCGCCTCCGTGGTCTATGACCACGCCCAGTACCAGTGGCAGGATGCCGAGTGGATTGCCAGCCAGCACAACGACAAACGCGAGCAGCCGCTCTCCATCTATGAGCTGCACGTCGGCTCCTGGAAGCGCCACCCCAACGGCGACAGCCTGAGCTGGCGCGAGCTGGCAGTGGAGCTGGTCGCCTACGTCAAGGAGATGGAGTACACCCACATCGAGCTGCTGCCGGTCTCCGAGCACCCCTTCAGCGGCTCCTGGGGCTACCAGCCGGTGGGCATGTTCTCCCCTACCAGCCGCTACGGCACCACTGATGATTTCAAATACTTCGTCGACCAGTGCCACCAGGCCGGCATCGGCATCATTCTGGACTGGGTGCCCGCCCACTTCCCGTCCGATGCCCACGGCCTGGCCCGCTTCGATGGCACCCCGCTCTACGAATATGAAGATCCGCGCCGTGGCTGGCACCCGGACTGGAACTCCTACATCTACGACTTTGGCCGCGACACAGTGCGCCAGTTCCTGGTGGCGAGCGCCCTGTTCTGGCTCGACAAGTTCCACATCGACGGACTGCGGGTGGATGCGGTCGCCTCCATGCTCTATCTGGATTACTCCCGCAACGCCGGTGAGTGGGTACCGAACGTCGATGGCGGCAACCACAACTACGAGGCGATCAGCCTGCTCAAGTGGACCAACGAGGAGGTCTATGGCAAGTATCCCCACGCCATGACCATCGCCGAAGAGTCCACCGCCTTTGCCGGTGTCTCCCGCCCCACCTTCCTCGGCGGCCTCGGCTTTGGCTTCAAGTGGAATATGGGCTGGATGCACGACACCCTCACCTACATGCAGAAAGAGCCGATCCACCGCCGCTACCACCACAACGACATGACCTTCTCCATGGTTTACCACTATGACGAGAACTTCATCCTGTCGCTCTCCCACGACGAGGTGGTGCACGGCAAGCACTCCATGCTCTACAAGATGCCGGGCGACGAGTGGCAGCAAGCAGCCAACCTGCGGGCCTACATGGGTTTCATGTACGCCCACCCGGGCAAGAAGCTCAACTTCATGGGCACCGAAATCGCTCAGAGCAACGAGTGGAACCACGACGCCCAACTGCCGTGGCATCTGCTGCAATATCCCAAGCATGCCGGTCAACAGCGACTGATCCACGATCTCAACCACCTCTACCGTCATGAGCCTGCCTTGTATCAGGCCGATTATGAGCAGACCGGCTTCCGCTGGCTGGATCATAACGATGCCGACAACAGCATCTTTGCCTGGCTGCGGGCGGACAAAGAGGGCAAGCAGGCTATTGTGGTGGCTTGCAACTTCACCCCGGTGCCTCGTCTCGAATATCGGATCGGCGTCCCAGCTGAGGGCCACTATCGGGTGATGCTCAACACCGACAGCGAGTATTACTGGGGCAGTAACTATGATGTAGGTCTGGTGTTCGCTGCCGAGCCGACCCCCTGGCAGGGGATGGCGCACAGCATAGTGCTGGATCTGCCGCCGCTGGCGACCTTGTTTATCAAACAGGAGTCTTGATGCTTGTAATGGAAAAAGGGGTGGGCCACCCGCTGGGGGCCCGCCTTGACGAGAACGGTTGCCACTTCTGCGTCTGGGCCCCCCAGTCGGACAAGGTGGAGATCTGCCTGTACGACGAGCAGGAGCAGGAGCTGATGCGGCTGGAGTTGCCCGGCCGCCGTGGCCAGTATCGCTTTGGCTACGTGCGCGGCGTAAAGGCCGGTCAGCGCTACGGCTATCGGGTCTATGGTACCCCGCAGGAGGGGATGCTGTTCGATCCGCAAAAACTGCTGATCGACCCCTACGCCAAGGCGCTCAGTCGTCCCACCTACTGGGATGAAGCCCTCTATCAGGGGGACAGTGCCGGGATGATTGCCAAGTCGGTGGTAGTGGATGACAGTTTTGACTGGCAAGGGGTTGGCAAACCCGGGATCAGCCCGGCCCGCACCATTATCTACGAGACCCACGTCAAGGGCTTTACCAAGCAGCACCCGGGGATCCCCAAAGCGCTGCAGGGCACCTACCTTGGCATCTGTCACCCGCTGGTTATCGAGCACATGAAGAGCCTCGGCATCACCTCGGTGCAGCTGATGCCGGTGGCCGCCTTCATGTCGGAACCGCGACTGGAGCAGCTGGGACTCACCAACTACTGGGGCTACAACCCCATCGCCTTCTTCGCCCCGGAGCCGCGTTACAGCACCAGAGCAGACGAGGCGGTGACCGAGTTCAAGACCATGGTGCGCGAGCTGCACCGGGCCGGGCTCGAGGTGATCCTGGATGTGGTCTACAACCACACTGCCGCCTCGGGCTTCGACGGCCCTACCCTCTCGTTCAAGGGCTTTGACAACGCCGGTTACTACGCCTTCGAAGCGGGCCCCCACGGCCCGGACTACACCCGTCACGCCAACGTGACCGGCTGTGGCAACAGCGTCAATCTGGATCACCCCAACACCCTGCGACTGGTGCTCGATGCTTTGCGCTACTGGGTCACCGAGATGCAGGTGGACGGCTTCCGTTTCGATCTGGCGGTGACGCTGGCGCGGGAAGCGGGGGAGTTCGAGCCCATGGGCGCCTTCTTCAAGGCAGTGATGGCCGATCCTGTGCTGTCACAGGTCAAGCTCATCGCCGAACCCTGGGACATCGGCCCCTTCGGCTACAGGCTGGGTCAATTCCCGAGCCAGTGGCAGGAGATCAACGACCGCTACCGCGACACGGTGCGCGCCTTCTGGCGCGGTGATGCGGGCAAGATGGGGGACTTCGCCACCCGGCTGGTGGGTTCGCGGGATATTTTCCCGAAGAACTGGCGATCGCCCCACACCAGCGTCAACTACCTCTGCTATCACGACGGTTTCACTCTGGAGGATCTGGTCTCCTACAACCAGCGCCACAATCAGGCCAATGGTGAGGACAATCGGGATGGCCACGGCAACAACCTCTCCTATAACCACGGGGTAGAGGGCCCGACTCTGGATCCGCGGGTCAACAGCCTGCGCCAGCAGCAGAAGCGCAATCTGATTGCCACCCTGCTGCTCTCCCAAGGCACTCCCCACTTCCTCGCCGGCGACGAGATGGGACGCAGCCAGCTTGGCAACAACAACGCCTACTGTCAGGACAACCAGATCAGCTGGGTCAACTGGCAGTGGCGACCGGAGGATGAGCGCCTGTTCGCCTTCACCCAGCAGATGATGGCGCTGCGGGCAGAGTCCTGCGTCTTCTCCAATCTGCAACTGAGCGACGACAGCTGGAATGGCACCCCGTCCAGCTGCCATCAGGTCAACTGGTATCACCCGGACGGCCACCAGCTCACCGATCAGGATTGGCACGCCCCCATGGGGCAGGCGTTCGCCATGGATATCGGCATGATCAACTGTGTCGGCGAGCGCTGGTACGTGCTGTTCAACGCCAGCGATTACGATATCCAGTTCCGCCTGCCACCGCCGGGGGAAGGGCTGGAGTGGATCCAGACCATCGACACCGCCACCAACGATGGCCTCCCCTTCCTGCCGGATGACATCAAACGGCAGGTGGCAGTCGGCCGGGCCCACTCCCTCAAACTGCTGGAGCGGGTGGCGCTGGCCAGCACGGCAGAGGATGCCCAGCCACCGCAGCAGGAAATTCTCCCTGCATCCGGTGAGGAGATGGTTGCCACCTCGATCACAGATACAGGCAAAGCATAAGAGGCATGCTGGAGTCAGCTTTACGGAGCCGCTATGCTGGGCTCCGGTATGGATGGCAAGGAGTCGGTATGAGCAGTAACAATCCGGAACAGTGGCGCAGCAAACTGACCGCCGAGCAGTTTCACGTCTGCTGGGAGAAGGGCACCGAGCGCCCCTACAGCGGCGCCCTGCTCCACAATCGCAAGAGCGGCGACTACCTCTGTGTCTGCTGCAAGAGCGTGCTGTTTCACTCAGGAGCCAAGTTTGATTCCGGCTGCGGCTGGCCCTCGTTCGACAAGGCCATCGAGGGGACGGTAGAGTACACCGAAGACAACAGCCACGGCATGAAGAGGGTGGAAATCACCTGCCGCCAGTGCGGCTCTCACCTCGGTCACGTCTTCCCCGACGGACCGACCGAGACAGGCCAGCGCTACTGCGTCAACAGCCTGAGTCTGGATTTCGATCCCGACGCTTAAGCGGCTGACCCATTGCAATAAAAACGGCGCCTCCATCACGGAGGCGCCGTTTTTTATCGGGATTTCACCGGCTTCACGCCAGCAGGATAGCAGCCATCACCAGCAGGGCCGCGATGGCCGGCACCGGCAACTTCAACACCCGCAGCAGATAAAAGCCGATGGCCGCCAGCGCCAGATCTCTCGGAACCAGCACCGCACTCTGCCACACCGGCTGATAGAGCGCCGCCAGCAACAAGCCCACCACGGCGGCGTTGATGCCGGTGACGGCCCCCGCCAGACGGGGCCGGGCCAGCCACTGTTGCCAGCAGGGGCCCACCGCCCAGAGCAGCAGAAAACCGGGCACAAACAGCGCCATGGTCGCCAACAGTGCCCCGATCATCGGCATCTCTGGCTGCAACTGGGCGCCAAGATAGGTGGCAAGGGTAAACATGGGGCCCGGCACCAACTGGGCCAGGCTGTAACCGGTCAGAAACTGCTGCTCGTTGAGAGTGTGTCCCACGCTCTCTTGCAGTAGCGGCAACACCACATGGCCACCGCCAAACACCAGACTACCGGCGCGATAGAAGTCGGCAACCAGCTGGCCAATCGGGCTACCGAGCAGCGGCAGACCGATAAAAAGGACGCCAAACAGCAACAGGGTCGGCCAATGAGGCTGACTGCTGGCGGCAGAAGGCAGCTCAGCGGTGGCTGGCACACTGCCCGCCCCGCGCTGGCTGCGGGCGCAGATCAGCGCCGCTCCCGCCAGCATCAACAGTTGAGTCAGCAGACCGGGCTGCCACCAGAGTGCAGCAGCGGTCACCACCATGATCCCTTGGGTCACTCCAGTGGCACAGAACTGACGACTCATGGTGAGCACCGCATCGGCCACCACGATGAGCGCCAGCAGCTTGAGGCCGTGCAGCGCCGCATCAAGCCACAGATTGCTGCCCAGCTGGCCGATGCCGATCGCAGCCGCCAGTAGCAGAAGAAATGAGGGCAGCGTGAAGCCAACAAAAGCAGAGAGCGCCCCGCCCAGACCGGCGCGATGACGACCGATGGCGAAACCAAGCTGGCTGGAGGCGGGTCCCGGCAGCAGCTGGCACAGCGCCAGCAAGCGGGCAAATTCGGCCTGTGTCAGCCAGCCGAGCCGCTGGACGAAGGTACGCTGGAAATAGCCGATATGAGCGGCCGGACCACCAAAGCTGATGCAGCCCAGCCATAAAAACTGAATAAATACCTGTCCCACGCTCTTCTCCCTCATCCCTCTTCTCCCGATGGAGAGGAGATATTATGACAGCGCGATGATCGTTTTATGACAATCAGACTGATTCGGCCGACACCATGGGCACATCACCCGGCAGATAGCAGCGCCCCGCCAGCCAGCAAGCGATGGATTGGCGGCTGGCGTCGAAATGGGGCTCGGGCAACTCGCGCGGATCGCACCAGACCCAGCCTTCGCACTTCTCCGGCTCCAGCAGTTGCGGCTCACCATCGGCCTTAGCGTGCAGCGTCACCGAGATATAGTGCAGCCCGCTCTCGCGCCATGTCTCCAGATTGTTGGTCACCGCCACCACCTCGGGCCCGTGGATCTCAAGTCCCGTCTCCTCGGCCACCTCGCGGATCGCCGCCGACTCGAAGCTCTCCCCCAACTCCAGATGACCACCCGGGATCGACCAGTAGGGGGCATGGCTCCCTTTGCGTTTGCCAAGCAGCACCTGGCCTTGGGCGTTGGTCAGGATGACGCCGACCCCGACGCGGGGATAGAGAGTGGACATGAAAACGCTCCTTCAATCAGGCAATAAAACGGCCTCACCTTAGGCCCAAGGAGGGCACAGGGCAAGCCCCGGCTGCACGGCACCTGCGGCCGTCAGTGGTCCCCCCCCTTGCCCCTTAACCGGTTATCACTGATGCTGGGGAGTGAAGCCCGGATGGAGAGGTCATCCCCATCCTCTCAGTCCCCCATTACCCCGAGGAGTCCGCCATGAAAAAATTGCTCCCCCTGTGCGCCCTGCTGCTCACGGCTTGCCAAACCACGCCGCCCCCCAACTCGCTCGCCATCGATGATGCCGACGCCTGGCAGGCCATTTGCAAAGATGGCACCCGGGTTCGCGCCGTGGTGGCAGAGGGGATCTGTGGGGATCATCGTGGGGTAGCCATGTGGACGAATAAGCCAAGAGAGGAACGGATGGCAGAAGAAGCCGCCAAATAGTGTGATCTAGACACCATAAAATGACACTGCCGGCCAATTGGCCGGATTTTTTCGCGATCTCGCCAGCACTTTGCCACCTTGTTCATGGTGCGCTCAGTTTTCTGTTCCCATACTGGCCCTACAGTTCCAAAAGAGGAGAGACAAGATGCAAACATCCATCGTCGGGCTCTCCATTCTGTGGGGGCTAGCCAGTTTTGGTGTTCAGGGGGATTTCATCGAGAGCCGTGATTCCGTTGCGCCATCCTGGCAAGCCGAGTCCAGAGTGGAGATGGAAGGTTATCTGATTGAATCGCTTGGCGAAGATCGCTGGCTGTTCGACAACGGCAGCGAGAGCCTGCTGGTCTCACTGCCCGAGGGGCAATGGGTGCCGACCGGCGAGCGGCTGCGGGTCAGCGGCGAACCGCTGCAGGAGCAGAGCGGCTGGCTGCTGCAGGTGGCAGACATCAGCCAGGTCAGCGTCTGACAGCGGCAGTCGCCCCGTCACCGCGACAGCTAATCCAGACCCGATAACCACTACCGAATAACCAAGAGCGAATAGCAAAAGAGGAGGCCAGTGGCCTCCTCTTTCTGTTTATATAAGCGGCTTGCGCGGGCTCACCCCAGATGGTTGAGCGGTAGTGCCGTCTTGTGCTTGATGCGACGCAGCACGAAGCTGGAGCGCACTCCGGTCACCCCCGGAATATGGGTCAGCTTGTCCAGCAGGAAGTGCTGATAGTGCTCCATGTCGCGCACCACCACCTTGAGCTGGTAGTCGGCATCATTACCGGTGATGAGATCACACTCCAGCACTTCGGGCAGTTCGCTGATGGCGCGATCGAAGTTTTCGAACCGCTCGGGCGTGTGTCTGTCCATGGAAATGTGAATGTAGGCGGTGAGGGTGAGGCCAAGCTGGCGGGCGTTGAGCAGAGTAACGTGGGTGTCGATGAGACCGGCATCCTCCAGCGCCTTGACCCGGCGGGAGCAGGGGGACGGCGAGAGCCCGACCAGCTCGGCCAGTTCCAGATTGCTGATGCGGCCATTCTCCTGCATCAGCTCGAGAATATGTCTGTCTATGCGATCAAGTTTCAGCATCTACCCTTCCTCGTTGCAATGACTAATCCACTTTTCCTAGATTAAGGGTGAACTATTGCAAAAACAACCGAAAAAAGTGGTTACTTTGCAACCACTCACCGGCACGGGAGGGATACTATGGTTACATCTTCCGGTGGCAAAGCAGATACCTGACCGGGTCTCTGCGGTGAAGGACCTTACCGGGTCAAGAGCCCCATCAGCCGTCTTACCTTATCGGGAAACGACGGGCTGGAACGAGAGAACCCCCTCCCCGAAGGCAACAAAGCAGGCATCCCGGCGCCTGCTTTGTTGTTTTTGGGCGTTTGACGAAATCAGAGCGCGGGCGGCGTGATGCGATAGAGGCAGCGATGCGCCCCCTCCAGCAGATATTGCTCCCGCTCCACCCTCGCCGGCGCCAGCAGCTGGCGAAACAGCGCCAGTTCGCTGCGACAGAAACCGCGGCAGGTGCGCGCCGCCGCACAGATGGGACAGTGGCTCTCCCACAGCAGCCAGCTGCCATCCTCTTCGCGGCGGATCTCCGCCATGTAGCCCTCGCGAGTACGCAGCTCCTTGAGCGCCGCCAGCCGGCCAGAGAGACCATGGGACCCCAGCGCCTCCTGATAGCGAGCAAGCATCTGCAGCTCCCGCTGCTGGATCAGCCGCTCCATCCCCTCCTCGCCAAACAGCTCGCGCACGTTGTCGATCAGTTGCACGGTCAGGTCGCTATGGCTATCGGGGAAGCGCTGCCAGGCCTGCTCGGTGAGCTGCCACAGCCGCACGGGACGACCGCGCCCGCGCGCCTCGTCGCTGAATGTAACCCACCCCTCCTGCTCCAGCGTGAGCAGGTGCTGACGGGCGCCCATGGAGGTCATCTGCAACTGCTCCCCCAGCGCGGCGGCGCTCTGCGGGCCATGGCTCTTGAGCAGAAACAGGATCTTGTCGGTGCTTGCGTTCATGGTCTCATTATGGGGATCGCCCTTTATTAAATCAACAATTCACTTTACTTAATCCCATCTATGAATCAGCATAAATAAACAAATAACTTTACTTAATGGGTGCAACATGGAGAAACACGGGCACAAAAATCCCCTCTGGGTGCTGGTCATGACGGTCACGCTGGCAGTTGCAGGCTTCAGTCTCCCCTCCCCGGTATTGGCACCCTTGCTGCTGGATCCGGCCCACGGCATGCTGACGCCGGAAGCCTCCGACTGGAGCCGCAAGGTGTGGCTGGGGGTCATCATGGGGCTCTATCCCCTGTTCCAGCTGGTGGGCAGCCCCTGGCTCGGTCGCCTCTCCGACCGCTATGGCCGCAAGCCACTGCTGTTGCTATCGCTGGCGGGGGTGCTGGCAGGCTATGCCCTGATGGCATTCGGTATCGCCTGGCGCTCACTCCCCCTGTTGCTGCTCAGCCGGATTGTGGAGGGGCTGTGCAACGGCAACATCGCCATCGTGCAGGCGATGGCGGCGGATCTCGCCGGCAAGGAGCACAAGGCGCGCAGCTTCGCCTGGATCAACATCGGCATGAATCTGGGCTGGGTAGTGGGGCCGGTGATCGGGGGCTACGCCGCGGTGATCTCGGGGGATTACAGTCTGGCGGCCTGGCTAGCCGTCGCGATGACCCTGCTCAACCTGCTGCTGGTGCTCTGGCTGATCCCCTGTCGTCCGCCGGTGGCGGCCACCCTTCAGGCCGCGACTCTCTCCAGCCGCCAGTTGCTGCTGCAACCGGCCCTGCTGCCCTACTTCGCACTCACCCTGATCAGCTATGGCGCCGTGCAGCTCTATTTCACCTACTTCAACATCTGGCTGGTAGAGCGGCTGGCCTGGGATCCGGCCCAGCTGGCGCAGGCGGCTGTGCTGGTGAGCCTGCCCATGATGGCGGGCTCCTGGCTCGGCTCCCGCATCGCCCGTCACTGGCGCGGCAGCTCCCTCGGCATTGTCGGCCATCTGGTGATGGCGAGCGGCATGCTGCTCTTTATCCTGCCCGTGCACTGGTGGGGACTGGCGCTTACCTTCGTTCCCGCTGGCATCGGCATGAGTCTGGGGGAGCTGGCCACTTCGGTGGCGATCTCCAACCGCAGTCACCCGGAGCAACAGGGGCAGGCGATGGGGCTCTACCGCGCCCTCGCCGTAGGCAGCGAGATCCTGGCGGTGCTGCTCGGCAGTCTGGTGCTGCTGGCCGGTACCGAGTGGCCCTTCTATCTCGCCACCCTCTGCTCCCTTGCCAGTGCCGCCGGTTTCTATCTGCTGCGTCGCCGTGCCGACCGTCGTCAACAGCTGGCCAGCTGCACCTGAGCCACGAAGGGATCACAGTTCGGCGCTTCGGCTGCGGGCAAGACTTGCATCGGGGCGCCGGGTCTGGGACGGTAAAGCTCTTTGCGGATTTGTTCGATGCTGGAGGAGCTATGAGTGAGTACAAGGCCATCGCGCTCGATATGGATGGCACCCTGCTGACCCGGGATCACAAGATCTCGTCGGCCACCCGGGCAGCCCTGGCGCAAGCCCGCGCCCACGGCATCAAGGTGCTGCTGGTCACGGGACGCCACTACATGACGGCACGCCCCTTCCACCACGAGCTGGCCCTCGACACCCCCCTCATCTGCAGCAATGGCGCCTATCTCTATGATCCGGTGCAAAACCGGATCCTCAGCGGCGACCCGCTGGCGGCTGCCCCGCTTACCGAGCTGCTGGCCGCGGTCGAGGCGCAGCAGATGGGCGCCCTGTTCCACCTGAGCGAGGGGATCGGCTACATCGGCTGCGAAGAGCATGTCACCCGCATCCGCCATTGGTCGGCCAATCAGCCAGACCACCTCAAGATCGCCCTCCACCCGGTCGAGGAGCTGGCAGGCTGGCTCGACAACCCGGTCTGGAAACTGGAGCTGTTCAATCAGGATCCGGCACGCCTGCACACCTTTATGGGCGAGGTGGTCGAGCAGATGCCCTTTACCCGCGACTGGGCGGCCCCCTATGCGGTGGAGCTGGTACAGCCCGGTTGCAGCAAGGGCAACCGGCTTGCCCAGTGGGCAGCCAGCGAAGGGATTGCGATGGAGCAGGTGGTGGCGTTTGGGGATAACAACAACGACATCAGCATGTTCGAGCAAGTTGGGCTGGCGGTGGCCATGGGCAATGCGGCCCCGCAGATCCAGAGCCATGCCCATCGGGTCACGGCCGACCACAACGAAGATGGTATCGCACTGGCACTGCAGCGCTGGGTACTGCCCTGATCTGACAAGATGCAACATGGCCAGCACGCGGGCTGGCCATGAAGAGAGGGATTAACCGCCGAAGGAGAACTGGATCACCCGATCCGGATAACGCAGACGGTTGTACTCCCGGCGCAGGGATTCGTAGTGGCGAATGGCTCGATCGCGCTTGGCACGGTAGTAGTCGCGCTGTTCCGTGTTGGTTTCGTTGCGGATGCTGCGTTCAAGCGTATCGATATCCCGCTCGGTACGCTCCAGCTCGTCGCTGATCTCCCGCAGGCGGGCAGCCAGTTTGTACTCTTCGTAGCCACGCTGATACTGCTTGAGGAAGCTGGCGTCATTGGGGCATACCCCCAGATAAGCCTGCCCCTCCTTGCCCTTGCTGTAAGCCAGCTCGGGAATGCAGTAGAGCTCCAGCCCCTTGTCGTAGCCCCGTTTCCACTCGGCCTCATCCACTTTGAGGCCATATTCGCTGCAAGACGAAACGTAATCGCGGGTCGCCTGACGGGTTTTGCCTTCCGATCCATCCTGATAACCCAGGTTGTACCAACTCATGGTACGGCACTCATCTTCTGACAGGGCACTGCATCCCGCCAGCAATACCGGCAGGGTCAGCAACAGGATTTTGGGGGACATGAACAGACTCCGGAAAAGATAGTGAGCGGCATTCTAGAGAGGATAAAAGGCCATAACAAGGGATGCGCCCCCGTGTGATCTGGCGCGGTTTATTTGATGCTTTTGTCACTATTCAACGCAGTGCCAGACGGGCGGCCAACCCGCTTTCCTTGTTATCAGGTGCAAGGTAAACTGCGCCATCTTTTAACTGGCGCGCAACAAAAACAATGAAAGTCCTGACCGTCGATTACCGCTCACCCGATGCGGCCCAACGCTTCACCGAATCCCTGCGAACCACCGGCTTTGGCGTGCTGACCAACCACCCCATTCCGAAAGAGCTGGTGCAGTCCATCTACGACAACTGGTATCGCTTCTTCATGAGCGAGCAGAAGCAGGATTTCCTGTTCAACCGCGAAACCCAAGATGGCTACTTCCCGCCGTCGGTCTCCGAGGTGGCCAAGGGCCATAGTCAGAAAGACATCAAGGAGTACTTCCACATCTACCCCTGGGGCCAGATACCGGAAGAACTGAAGGAGCAGGCGATGGAGTACTATCGCCTCGCCAACGGTCTGGCCGCCGAGTTGCTGGGCTGGGTCGAGCAGCACACCCCGGCCGATATCGCCGCTCACTACAGCTGCCCCCTCTCCTCGATGATCGAAGAGAGCCAGAAGACTCTGCTACGGGTGCTGCACTATCCGCCGTTCGATGGCACCGAGGAGCCGGGCGCCATCCGCGCCGCCGCCCACGAGGATATCAACCTGCTTACCATTCTGCCCGCCGCCAACGAGCCGGGGCTGCAGGTGAAGGGTTCCGACGGCGAATGGATGGATGTGCCGTGTGACTTTGGCACCCTCATCATCAATATCGGCGACATGCTGCAGGAGGCCTCTCGCGGCTACTATCCCTCCACCACTCACCGCGTCATCAACCCGACCGGTGGCAGTGCCAGCAAGTCACGCATCTCGCTGCCGCTGTTCCTCCACCCGCGCCCGGATGTGGTGCTCTCCGAGCGCCATACCGCCCACAGCTACCTGATGGAGCGGCTGCGGGAGCTCGGGGTGATCTAGTCCGCCGACGAACAGTTGTCAGAGACCAAACCGGAGCAATCTCGCTCCGGTTTTTATTTGGTGGCAGGATTGGGTAAAAAACAGAATTAAATTAGACAATCGTGCCAATAAATCGCATTTATACCTGATAACCGTCGTAGTGATTGCGCCGTGACCTCCGTAACATGAGCGCCATTCTGCCCCTGCCAAGGGGCGCTCGATTGGAGTTCTTATGAAGCAGTCCCAATGGTCATCCCGACTCGGCTACATCCTCGCTGCAGCGGGTTCCGCGGTCGGTATCGGCGCAATCTGGAAATTCCCCTATGTCACAGCCGTCAACGGCGGCGGCGCCTTCCTGCTGGTCTTTCTGCTGTTCAGCTTCACCCTGGGG
Source organism: Aeromonas sp. 601039 (assembly GCF_049174415.1). Taxonomy (NCBI): domain Bacteria; kingdom Pseudomonadati; phylum Pseudomonadota; class Gammaproteobacteria; order Aeromonadales; family Aeromonadaceae; genus Aeromonas; species Aeromonas sp. 601039. The sequence continues at coordinate 4,061 of NZ_JAAKTL010000032.1, read as the reverse complement.
GTGGCGGTACTGATGGGGGAAACCCTGCTCGGCAGCATGAGTCGCCGCGGGGTAGTCGGTGCCTTCTCCGATCTGCTCGGCAAACAGTGGCGATGGGTTGGGGTAATGGGGGTGATCTCTACCCTGCTCATCTACTGCTTCTACAGCGTGGTGGGCGGCTGGACCCTGGGCTATACCGGCATGGCCATCTCAGGCCAGCTCAACCATGGGGATGCGGCGGCCCTCACCGCCCGCTTCAATGACTATGTCAGCGGCGACGTCTGGCCCATTCTCACCCATCTGCTGTTTGCCGCCCTCACCTGGATGGTGGTGCAAGGCGGCATTCAGAAAGGGGTGGAGCGCACCCTGCGCTGGATGATGCCGGCCCTGTTCCTGATGATCCTGATGCTGGTCGCCTTTGGCCTCACCCTGCCCAATGCGATGGCGGGAGTACGTCACTTCCTGATGCCCGACTTCAGCAAGCTGGGGATGTCTGGCGTGCTCGATGCCATGGGACTGGCCTTCTTCTCCCTCTCCATCGGTCTGGGCATTCACACCACCTACGGCGCCTATCTGCCGACCAGCGAAGGGGTTGGTCGCTCCAGCCTCTGGGTGGTGCTGCTGGCCAGCATGGTGGCGGTACTGGCGGGGCTGATGATTTTCCCGGTGCTGGCCTCGACCGGTATCGACCCGGCCTCCGGCCCCGGTCTCACCTTCATGACCATGCCGGCGGTGTTTCAGCTGCTGCCATTCGGTCAGGTGCTTGAGGTGATCTTCTTCGCCCTGCTGGTCTTTGCGGCGCTCTCCTCGGCCATCTCCCTGCTGGAGCATTTGCAGTGCTTCCTGTGCGAGACCTGGGGCTGGTCACGCCGCACGGCCTGCAGCGCCATCACTGGATTCGTCATGGTTAGCGGTGTTCCGGTCAGCCTGTCGTTTGGCCCGTTGCAACACGCCACCCTGTTTGGCAAAACCATTTTCGAGTTGCTGGACTTTGTCACCTCCAACCTGATGATGCCGCTGTTCGGCCTGATGCTGACGCTGCTGCTGGGCTGGAAGCTGGGGCGCAAGGCACTGCCGCAGGGGATTGCCAGCCACTGGCATCACCTGCTGATGAACTGCTGGCGCTGGATTGCCCCCTTGCTGATCGGCGGGATCTTGATTCGCGGTCTGGTGTGACGGTTACTCTTCGCGGGTGGGCTCATCGGCCCGCCCCTGGGCGGCTCTGACGGCATCCAGGGCATGCTGCCAGCGGGTGATCTCGGCATCATCCGTTCCCTTGGAGAAGACGATATAGAGACCGGCCTGATGGAGCAGCACGCCACTGCTGACGATGCTGCGCCGGGATAACCCCATCTTGTCGAGGGTGGCCTCCATCACCAGCTCCGCCATCGGCAAGGCATCGATCTTGCCCAGCATCAGCCGCTCTATCGCCTCCCCGACCGTCTTGTAGCGCACCAGATTGGTGTAGCCCTCATGACTCAGCCGCACATCATCGGCATTACCCAGCACTACCCCCACTCTGGGCAGATCCCGCAGCTGTGCCAGCGAGGTCAGCGGGTGGCGACTATCGGGCGCCTGATAGATAAAGACCCGATTGATAAAGAGCGGGCCAACCCATTTGAAATGGGACTCCCGCTCCGGGAGCCGCTGTACCACGAACAGTCCATAGCCGGGCTCGACCCGTGCCAGCGCCAGCGCCCGCTTGAGCGGGTAAATCCGCACCGGATAGCGGGTGCCAAGCTCCTCCTGCACCTCATCGATCAGGCGAATGGCAAATCCGTCGAGCTTGCCGTCGCGGTATTCGGTAAAGGGGGGTAAGTCGTGACTCAGCAGGGTTAATCCGGGCTGCGCCGACACACTCAGGCTGATCAGTAACCAGGGCAGCACCATCCATCTCATACGATATCCTGTCTCATCGTTGTTCCCGTCAGTGCCATGTAGCGGTCACTAGTTCCAGAAGAAGCTACGTCGATTATCGCCCAGTAAATAGCCACAAGGTAGAAAAGATACGGCCCGGCAACGCGCTCGCCGATTGAGTTGTACGTAAGTCAGAGTGGTGACAGCGGCACACATAAAAAAATTTTGATTTTATGTGTCAATTATTCTTTCCATGGTTTAGGCTGTTTCCTCATTCATAAGTCAGGTTGCCACCTCATGTCTGCCATCCTCGTGCTGTTTGGTCGATTTTTTAGCTCGCAAGAGAGGTGACCTTGCACGCACAGTTTTTCTGAATGTTCATTGCAAAGGTCGCCTCAGGCGGCCTTTTTTATGGTCTGTCGTTTATTGCTACAGAGGAGTATTGCTTCGATGTCGTGTTACCCGGAGGTTGTATGAGCCAGGTTCAGTGGTCTTCCCGTCTCGGTCATGTGCTGGCCGCAGCAGGCACAGCGATTGGCCTTGGTGCCATCTGGAAGTTTCCCTATGTGACCGCCACCAATGGCGGTGGTGCCTTTCTGCTGGTGTTTCTGCTGTTCAGCTTCACCCTGGGGGTAGCGGTACAGGTCGGCGAAACTCTGCTCGGCAGCCATAGTCAGCGCGGGGTGCTCGGCGCTTTCCGCAAACTGGTGGGGCCGAACTGGCGCTGGATGGGGTATATGGGGATCGCCTGCGGCTTCTTTATCTACAGCTTCTACAGCGTGGTCGGTGGCTGGACCGTGGGTTACGCCGCGCTGGCGATGGCTGGCAAGCTCAACCTGAGCGAGGGGAGCGCCCTCACCGCCCTGTTCAACGGCTATGTCAGCAACCCCTGGTGGCCGGTGCTAACCCATCTGATCTTCGCGGGCCTGACCTGGTGGTTCGTGCAAGGGGGTATTCAGAAAGGGGTGGAGCGGGCACTGCGCTGGATGATGCCCGCGCTCTTCATCATGATGCTGCTGCTGGTGGGGGTCGGTCTCTCCATGCCGGGCTCCATGGCGGGTGTGCGCCAGCTGCTGCTGCCGGACTTCTCCATGCTGACCGGCCAGAGCGTGCTGGACGCGCTGGGGCTGGCCTTCTTCTCCCTCTCCATCGGGCTCGGGGTACACACGACCTATGGCGCCTACCTGCCCAATAGCGAAGGTGTGCTGCGCTCCGGCGTCTGGGTGGTCACTCTGGCAAGCCTTATCTCGGTGCTGGCGGGCTTGATGATCTTCCCGGCGCTGGCCTCTACCGGCATAGACCCCACTGCCGGGCCGGGTCTCACCTTTATGACCATGCCTGCCGTGTTCAGCCATCTGCCGTTCGGTCAGGGACTGGGGGTGGTCTTCTTCCTGTTGCTGCTGGTCGCCGCGCTCTCCTCCTCCATCTCCATGCTGGAGCATCTGGTGCGCTTCACCACCGAGGAGTGGGGTTGGTCGCGCCGTGGCGCCTGCCGGGTGTTGACCCTGCTCATCATGGCCTCCGGCATTCCGGTGAGCCTGTCGTTCGGCCCATGGAGCGATCTGACCCTGTTTGGCAAGACCATCTTCGAGTTGCTCGACTATCTCACCTCCAACCTGATGATGCCGCTGTTTGGTCTGGTACTGACCCTGCTGCTGGGCTGGCGCCTGGGTGATGCCATTCTCCCTGTGGGCCTGTCACCCGCCCTGCGTCTGGCGCTGCTCTGGTGCTGGCGCGTGGTGGCGCCGCTGCTGATCAGCGGGATCCTGATCCGCGGGATCATGTAGCACCTTGCGCATCTTTGCGGGCAGGCCTTGGCCTGCCCTTTTTATTGCTGGCGTTTGCTTTATTACAGGCGTTCATATGAGCAGCATCACGATGGACAGGAGTGCAGTCGGGCAATCTCGGAAGAGCAGGATGAAGAAGGGTCGGAGTGGCAGAGTGGCAGAGTGGCAGAGTGGCAGAGTGGCAGAGTGGCAGAGTGGCAGAGTGGCAGAGTGGCAGAGTGGCACAATAAGAGGTGGCGTTCGGCTCGCCACACCGGCAACAGAAGAAGTTGAAGTACTGAATTGCGGGCAAAAAAAATCCCCATCTGAGTGGGGACTTTCTCAGCAACTGAAGCTGATATCTCAGCTTCGCTTGCGAATATGGTGGTCGTTACTGGGATCGAACCAGTGACCCCCTCCTTGTAAGGGAGGTGCTCTCCCAGCTGAGCTAAACGACCT